>JAFYLV010000112.1 GCA_017556885.1 Clostridia bacterium
ACCAAAACGGGAGGAAAAACACAATTGCCCGTTGTTTTGAGGCATGCCTTTAATAACAAAAAAGAAGCACCCAACGGACCGTCAGCCAAAAAACAAAAAGAAGCGCCCGCAGACGCTTCTTTTTTACTGCACAAATAATCAGCCCTTGCCGAAGAAACCTCTGCTTGCTGCAGCACCGATAATGTCCTGCGCTGCGCTTGCACCCGCCGTGGAGCTTATAGCGCCGCTGGCTACGCCCGCATCAATGGCACTGAGTGCGGAGTCCATGGCAATAGCCATGGAAAACTGCTCCACAGCAGACAGCTCGCCGGGCTCGTCCTCCTGGCTCGAACTGCCTGCACTGCCGAACGCAGTGAGAAAGCCCAGCATATAGATGGTGGCAAGGATGACCAGCACCAGCACACCTATCTCTTTTGCAAAGCAGGCATAAAGAGGCACCAGCAGCACCATTGCCCCCGCTGCAACACCGAACACCTGCATAGCCAGTTTATCCTTCAGCCGCAAGCAGACGATGAACGTCACGAACAGGCCGATTACGCCTGCGCTGAAGATAACATAGGCAATAATGCCCACAAACCTGTACGGGAAATCAAGGCAGCGCACGCCGAGACCAACGAGGATACAGCCGCACCAGAGCATCATAAGGCCGAAGCTGCGGCGCTCAGGCGGACACTTACAGGAAGTATCTTTGCTGTTAATGCGCCCAATAAGCGCGCGGGCAACTGCCAGTATGATTACGGTAAGCAGCACCGCGGCGATACCGAACACAAACTGGAAGCCGACACCGGTGCCGTTGCCATGCATGATACGGTCGGCCATCTCGGCATCAAACAGCCTGAAGAAGGCGTCTCTTACTTTATAGACAGTCTCAAGAGGCCCTGTAAAGGCGGCATAGAACGCATCGTAGGTAAGGGTCTTGCCAAGGTCATCGGTGTATGCCTTTCCGTCAACCGAGTAATGGAAACTCAGATAGGGTACGTTGCGGCGGGCGAGGTGTTCCCCGGAAAGATCGACAGTGGAACAGCAGCTGAGAATGAACTGTGACATGGTGGCGTCTTTGGCTCCTCTTGTTTCTTTGGTGTTGCCCGTATTGTACCCCGAGGGAGAGGGATAGACAACCCAAAGGACTCTATTTCTGCCGGTAGAGAGGCGGGAGAGAACTCTATTGCACAAAAAAAGAGCCCGAAAGGACTCTTTTTTGAAACGAAAACCTATTTCTTGTGCTTTGATATATGGTGGCTTAAAAAGACGATAGCTTCCGCCGGGGCGAGCAGAAGAAAGATCTTCCAGGGGGTATAGGCCCGGAAAATATAATAGACGAGAAGAAACAACGAAAGCACAAGAGCTGCGACGATATACTGATTTGCCCGGCGGTCAAACCATAAACTGTTCAGTACGAGCATGGCGATGAGCGACACGGGCAATGCGGCAATGAAGAAAAGCCATACGGGCTTTTCGATCATCCAGAAAATAACGAAGAGCAGCAGTGCCAGCGTCCAGATGCCGAGCTGGACCACCGCGGTGATATTTCCGGTGGAAACGTGGAAGCGAGATTCGCACTTCTGCCAGCCGCCGTGAGGTTCGGTTAGATCCTCGGGAGAAACGCCGAGGGCAGCGGCAATGCTCTCGATGACCGCCGGGGCGGGCATGGCATCGGCCCGTTCCCATTTGGAAACGGACTTATCGGAATAATTGATTCGCTCTGCAAGCTCAGCCTGGGTCAGATGGGCTTCTGTCCGCAGACGGATGAGATTGGAGGCGAAAATAAGCTTTTTTTCTTCCATGAAAACTCCTTGCATGGGGACGGTTGAAATCAAAACACAGTAATTATAACAGAAAAAACACATACACGCAAGGGCACGAAAAGGATGTAAAAAAAGAAAGACCGATTTTTGACGGAATCGGTTGTTTTGAACGGATGAATATGTTATAATCATAGGAAAGAATCAACGATGTTTCGGCACGGAAAAGGAGAGTGAGCCAATGGCCCGAAAACTGTCGGGAAGCGAAAAGACGGCTATTGTGCTGACGGCCTTTGTCTTGGTTCTCATGGCACTGGTACTTGTAATCGGCCGATCGGTCATTGCCGGCGGTAATCATATTACCACCACCGTGGTGGAGTATGACACCGTGCGGGATACCGCGGAGGCGGAGGGCGTGATCATCCGGCAGGAAAAGGCGCTTTCTGCGTCCGGCGGACAGTATGGTCTTCTGCTCGCGGCGGACGGCGAAAAAGTAGCGCAGGGCGATGAGGTCGCGCTGCGATTTTCCACGGAAAGCCAGCTTGCGGCGCACCGGGATGCCGAGCGCCTGAAAGAGGAGATCGGGCGCCTCCGTGAGGTCAAGGCTACCGCCGGGCGGGACTCCGATCTTACCGGTGTCAACGAGCGGTTGTACGAATCCCTGCTGGGGCTTTCTGCAGCGGCAGATCGCGGCAGCGCCGGGGATATCTATGCCGGCCGCGCGCTGGATGCCATTGTACTGCGCAACTGTATCCTGGATGAAAACTATGACATCTCCGCCCGCATTACGGCGCTGGAGAATGAATACGACCGTCTCGTGCGCGCCGCCGGCGGAGGAAGTTATGTGCGTGCGCCCTCCGCAGGCTATTATTCCGCGGCTTCGGACGGATACGTTGGCCGCCTTGTCTATAACAAAGCGGAGTTGTTGGATACGGCAGAGCTTCTGGAACTGCGCAAAACCGTTGGGAAAGTTTCTCCCGACACGGCGGGTACTCTCATTTTTGGATATGAGTGGTATTATGCGGCGCTTCTGGCGGAAAAAGATGTTAAGACACTGCGGGAGGGGAGGACCTACGTCCTTTCCATTGCGGATTTTGAAGTCAACGGAACACTGACCCGCATGGGTACGCCCGCCGAAGGAAAAGTTCTCTGCCTGTTTTACATCAATACCCGGCTGGAGCGAGCCGTATCTCTGCGCGAGGTATCTGCAGAGATCGTTTTCAACACGGTGTCGGGTTACCGCATTCCCAAGGCAAGCCTCCGCATCAGTGCGGAGGGGAAACGCGGCGTGTATGTCATACGCGGACAACGCTGCGTCTTTATGGAAGTGGACATCCTGCTGGAAAAAGACAATTACTATGTCGTTCGGGCAGATCTTACCGACAACTCCGGACTGTATCTTTACGATACGCTGGTGCTGTCCGGAAAGGATCTCTACGATGGCATGGTGATCAATAATTAAGGAGAATTATCATGGGATTTATTGACAAGCTGAAGAAGTGGACCAACCTGGACGAGTATGAAGAGGATGCCGTTCCCGAGACTCGGGAAGAGGAGCCTGTCGCGGCGCCGGAAGAGAAGAGCAATCCCTATTCCTTTGAATCCTTCTCCAAGAGCCGTAACCGTGTAACGACCATCAATACGACTACCAAGCTGCAGGTCGTGCTGGTCAAGCCCACGGATTTTGACGATGCGGCTGCCATTGCCGACGATCTCAAGCAGTCCCATACCGTTGTACTCAATCTGGAGGCCACCAACCGCGACACCGCACGCCGTCTGCTTGACTTCCTCAGCGGTGTTGCCTATGCCATTTCCGGCAAGATCCAGCGCATCGCAAACAACACCTTTATTATCGTTCCCTTCAACGTCGGCATCTCCGGCGATATTATGGATGAACTGGAGAACAGCGGCATCAGCTTCTGATCGCTCCCCCTTTTTTAATTTTCTCAGAAGGAGAATGACAAATGGCAAAGGATGAAAAGACCACTCGCTTCGGCAAGGTTTCCTTCGGTGGTTATAAGCCGGATGAGGTGGATGAGTATATTACCTCTCTGAAGGTGGAGCTTGAGGAGCAGCGCGCCCGCGTGGCCGACCTGACCGATAAGCTGCGCTATCTTGTGCGCGTGGTGGAGGAGATGCAGCAGGGCGGAGCCGCTCCTGCGGCAGCCCCTGTGCCGGCACCGGCGCCGGTACAGAAGGATGACGGCGCGGAAAAGGCTGCCGAGCTGCTTGTGGCTATCCGCACCCGCCTGACGGAGACGGCAGAGAGCGTAGCGGCCCTTTTTGGGGCGGAGCTTGCCGCCTATGCGGAACTTGCGGAATCCCTGGAGAAGCAGGCACCGGCAGAGGCGCCCGCTGCCCCTGCGGAGCCTCCCGCACCGGAGAGCCTGAGCTTTGATACCATGTGCTTTGAGACCCTGCGCAAGGATATTGACGATCTGGCCGAGGAAAAGTATATCCCCGGCCAGGAGGATCCTACCATTGTGGCGGAGGACCTGAAAAGCATCGTCGTCCGTCCTGTGGCGGGTCATGGCATTGAGGCGGAGCCTGCCGCGGCAGAGAAAGAAGATGCCCTTCCCGAAAACAAGGAAAAGAACGAGAACGAAGAGGAAAACGATGTTCATTTTTCTCTGTTTAAGCGGAGATAAGTCGGCATGGTGAAAATATGCAAACCCGCGCCCCGGAAGCTTTTTGGGTTGGTTCTGTTTGCGTTGATTATCGTCGTTGCTGACCGCCTGGTGAAGGATCTTGTGCTGGCAAACATTGAGCTGCACGAGAAGATCGACCTGATCCCCGGTGTTTTCCGGCTGACCTATACCCAGAACACCGGCGGCGCTTTCAGCGCATTTTCCGGTGCATCCTGGCTCTTTCATATCATTGTTCCGCTGGCGGTAATTTTTCTTGTCGCAACGATGCTTTTTCGTATCTTTACCGGTCCCTGCGCCGTGCTTTCCTGTACGGCGGTGATCGGCGGTGCCATCGGAAATTATATCGACCGCGTAGTCTACGGCTATGTGGTGGATATGTTTGACTTTTATCTCATCGATTTTGCGGTATTTAATCTCGCGGACTGCTTTATTACCGTGGGCTGCATACTGCTGATGGTCTGTGTGCTCTTTTTCCCGGAGGATAAGAAGGAGAAGAAGGCATGCGGGAACTGATCACTGTTCCGGCCGCATCCGAGGATGCGGTCGGTCTTCGCGTTGATGCGTATCTTGCGGCGGCACTGCCTGAGATATCCCGCAGTGCCGTGCAGAAGCTGCTGTCGGAAGGCGCGGTACAGTGTGGGGAACTGCCCTGTAAAAAAAATGACCGTGTGAAGGCCGGGGACGTTTTTTCACTGTATTTTGAACCGCCGCAGCCTTGTGAAGCTCTGCCGGAGGATATTCCCATCGACGTGGTCTATGAGGACGAGGATGTTATCGTTGTCAACAAGCCGCAGGGGATGGTGGTGCATCCGGCTCCGGGCAATGAGAGCGGGACGCTGGTCAATGCGCTTCTCTACCGCTTTGGTGGGGGGCTTTCCGGTATCAACGGGGTCATACGTCCCGGTATCGTGCACCGCATCGACAAAAACACCTGCGGACTTTTGATGGTCGCAAAGAATGACCGTGCGCACCGAAGCCTTGCCGCACAGATCGCCGCCCATACCTTCCTGCGGGAATATGAGGCGGTCTGTATCGGCACACCGCGGGAGACCGCAGGGCGGATCGACAAGCCGATCGGCCGCAGCCGGACAGATCGGAAGAAAATGGCTATCGTGCCCGACGGCCGTCCCGCAGCAACAAACTACGAGGTCCTTGCCTCCTTCCGCGGCTACAGTCATGTCCGCTGCCGGCTGGAGACGGGGCGTACCCACCAGATCCGTGTACATATGGCCAGCCTCGGACATCCCGTTTTGGGAGATGATGTGTACGGATCCGGTACGAATCCGGCGAAATTTGCCTTTTTGCAGGGGCAGGTGCTCTGCGCTAGAAAGCTTGGCTTTGCACATCCCTCCGACGGCCGCTGGATGGAGTTTTCAGCCCCGCTGCCGCAGCATTTTGAACGGGTACTCGAGGTGCTTTTGCGGGATTTTTTTGCATAAGCATAAATGTGCGCAATTTTGTGCCGCATTTTACCTGCTTTTCGGCAGGGAAAGCGCATGTCAAATCTTGATTTTTTCTGTCGCTCATGCTATAATCTCTAAGGTTAGAGACCTTGCGTTAATTTTCTGCATAAAATATGTATATTTTTTCAGGAGGAAAGATAAATGGCAAAGAAAAAGACCATGGTGCCCTTCAAGGGTACGCCCGAGCAGGAGAAGAAGCTTCTCGAAGTGATCCACTCCCACCAGGAGGCCGGAAAGCTTATGCCCATCCTGCAGGAAGCTCAGGAGATCTACGGTTACCTGCCCGTTGAGGTTCAGGCGATCATTTCCCGCGAGACCGGCATCTCCATGTCCGAGATCTACGGCGTTGTCACTTTCTATGCACAGTTCAACCTCAACCCCAAGGGAAAGTACAATATCGCGGTCTGCCTCGGTACTGCCTGCTACGTTAAGGGCGCCGGCGACGTTATTGACAAGATCAAGCAGATCCTGAAGATCGACGTTGACGAGATCACCCCCGACGGAAAGTTCTCTCTGGAAGCTACCCGCTGCATCGGTGCCTGCGGTCTGGCCCCTGTTCTGACCATCGCCGGCGAAGTCTACGGCCGTCTGACCGCGGATATGATGCCCGACATCCTCAAGAAGTACATGGAGATGGACTGATCGCCTGACGAAAGTCCAAACATTCCGGAGGTAAGACGGTTATGAAGATCGGCACAATCGCGGATCTGCTTCACGCAGACGTGCTCTGCGGAGAGGAACATCTGGAGAATGAAGTCCATTCCGCCTGTGGTGCGGATATGATGAGCGACGTGCTTGCATTCGTCAAGGATCAGGCAGTGCTCATCACGGGGCTTGTCAATCCCCAGGTCGTCCGTACGGCTGAAATGATGGATATGCGCTGCATCGTCTTTGTCCGCGGCAAGATGCCGGCGGATGACATCGTGGAACTTGCCCGCGAATCGGGCATCGTTATCCTCGCAACGATGGAGCGTATGTATCAGGCCTGCGGTATTCTTTATGAAAACGGTCTCTATCACGGAGGTGTGGCACAGTGAGTGAGCCTGTCCGTTTCCACTTTGATGTGGCAGGGGATAATTTCGTTTCCGCCGGTGAGGCTTCTGCAGCGGTGAAAAAACTGCTGCGGCAGCTGGGCATGGATCCTGTGGTCATCCGCCGGGTATCCATCGCCATGTATGAGGGTGAGATCAATATGGTCATTCACGCCAACGGCGGCACAGCGGATATCCTCGTTTATACGGACCGGATCGTAATTGTGCTGGAGGACCACGGTCCGGGCATACCCAACGTAGGGCTTGCCATGCAGGAAGGCTATTCCACGGCGGCGGAAAACGTCCGCGCTCTGGGATTCGGCGCCGGCATGGGTCTGCCCAATATGAAGCGTTATACCGACAGCATGGACATTGAAACTGCCGTCGGTGTCGGGACGAAGATCACCATGGAGGTGTGTCTGTAAGTCCCTTTTCGAAATATGACAGGAGGTGTTTTTGCAGTGAGCAATTCCTACCGCCATTCCGTGACTCTGAAAATTGAGGAATGCAATGGCTGCACTACCTGTCTGAAACGCTGCCCCACGGAGGCTATCCGTGTCCGTGAGGGGCATGCGGTCATCCGGGCGGAGCGCTGTATCGACTGCGGAGAATGCATCCGCGTCTGCCCGCACAAGGCAAAGAAAGCGCTCTATGATCCCCTGTCCGTCATGGACGGGTACGATATCAGAATCGCGCTACCGGCTCCCGCTCTGTACGGGCAGTTTGACCGATTGGACGATCCGGATATCATTCTCGAAGGCCTTCTGCGAATGGGCTTTGACGGCGTGTTCGAGGTGGCAAGGGCTGCGGAGCTGGTCTCCGGCTATACCCGGCACTACCTGCGGCGCAAGGATATCAAAAAGCCCGTCATCAGTTCGGCCTGTCCGGCTGTGAGCCGCATCATCAGCGTTCGCTTTCCTTCGCTTTGCGAGAACGTGCTGCCCCTTCTGCCTCCGGTGGAAATGGCCGCAAGACTTGCCAAGAAGGAGGCACGGGAGAAATATCCCGATGTTTCTGCCGATCGCGTGGGCTGCTTCTTTATTTCTCCGTGCCCCGCAAAGGTCAGCTACGTAAAAAACCCCGAGTCGGAGGATCGCAGTGCCGTGGACGGAGTTCTGTCCATGAGTGACGTTTACTTCCGTCTCATTTCCGAAATGCGGGATGTTACCAATCCCACCGTTTCCTCGGAGACCGGTCTTATCGGTGTTTCCTGGGCGGGAACGGGCGGTGAATCCGCTGCACTCTTTAATGACCGCTATCTTGCGGCCGACGGCATCGAGAATGTGATCAAGGTGCTGGACGAGATCGAGAATGAACATATTTCCGATCTGGAATTCGTTGAGCTCAATGCCTGCAACGGCGGTTGTGTTGGCGGCGCGCTGACGGTGGAGAATCCCTACATCGCCAAGGCCCGCCTGCAGAACCTCAAGCGTTACCTCCCCGTATCCAGAAATCTGGTGGAGGAGGGGGACGGCGAGGTTCCCGATGCGTTCATGTGTAAAGAACCCCTGCGTTATCAGCCGGTGATGTCCCTTTCGGAGGATAAGGCGGAGGCGATGCAGAAGATGCTCACCATTGAAAAGCTCAACAGCGAATTCCCGCATATGGACTGCGGTTCCTGCGGTGCGCCTACCTGCCGCGCCCTGGCCGAGGACATCGTCTCCGGCGAGGCAAGACCGGTGGACTGCATTATCAAGTGGCGCGACGAGATCAAGCAGGCCTTTGCAAAGGTCAGC
>JAFYLV010000113.1 GCA_017556885.1 Clostridia bacterium
CCGTTCCCTGCAGATCTACATCAGCCTCATTGAGGAGATCTCCACCGTTGCCACAGAGTTTGTCAAGTCCCTCTCCTCCACACGCCTGCGCGCGTTTTTCACCGCTTTTTCCGGCATTGCCGTATCCGAGGAATTCCGCATCCTTCGTGAAGAGATCGCCACGATCGCGCTGAAAGCCGAAGGCATTCGCAGCGTCACCCTCGCCGTCAATCTCAATGCCCAGCTGCAGCCCTCCGAGATCGGCCTTCTTTCCATCAACGACACCTACTTTACCTCCGACAATCTCTATACCCGTCTGTTCGGAAAGTCCGGCGGTGAGGGGCGCGCCGCGCCTCTCCTTTCTCCAGACGGCAGCGAAGCCTCCCTGGAAAAGGCACTTTATTCCTCCCTCAACCGTTCCATCAATAAGCTTGTCCGCAAGCTCCATTCCGATCTGCTCGGGCGCTGCTCTGCCCTTGTCACGCCGCTGCTTGAATGCCGAAATTCTCTTTCCTGCATCGTGCGCAGCATGAAATTTGTCTCCTACTGCCGCGGACGCTGCGGAAATCTGTGCTTTGCCTCCGTATCGGAGACGGGCACACGGTATACCTCCGCCTACGATCCTGCGCTTCTGCAGCACCGCACCGCCTCCGAGATCGTCGGAAACGACGTTGCCTTTGGCAATACGCAGCCGACGGTACTCCTTCTGACCGGCGTTAACAGCGGCGGCAAGAGCATCTATCTGCGCTCCGTTGTGATCAACCAGCTGCTTTTCCAGCTCGGTCTCCCCGTTGCCGCCAAGGCCGCGGAGGTTCGCATCCTCCATTCCGTGTTCTCGCATCTTTCCGCCGGCGGAAGCGATGTGGGCGGCCGCTTTGCCGCCGAATGTGCCGCCGCAAAGGAGATCATCGACGGAGCCGACGGAGATTCTCTGGTGCTGATGGACGAGGCCTTTTCCAGCACGAATTCTCAGGAGGGCGCCGCCATCGCCTACCAGTTCATCCGCCATATGCTGGCAAAGGGCGCATACTGTATCTTTACCTCCCATTTTCTGGAGCTTCGCGGCTATGCCGAAGAGCTGATCTCCGCCGACAAAAGGCTTGGCGTTTTCCATTTCGGCACCTCCGACGGAAAGCAAACTTATCGCCTGCAGCCCGGCTTTGTGGAGGAAAAGAATTACGCCTATCTCATCGCCAAAAAGTACGGACTGGAATATTCCGCCGAATAAAATACGCCCCTGCAGGCTGTTTCCTGCAGGGGCGTATGATTTTGAGATTTGTCAGCGGTTAAGAATGAGGGTCAGCCACTCCTTTGCCATATCCACCCAGCGGTGAACGTAGGGGCTGAGGGACTGGGGCCGTCCGGCCGTGGTCTCATCCGCCACGGAGAGGGCATGGTAACCAAAGGGGAACACGTGCAGCTCCACGGGCACGTTTCCGCGCCGCAGGGCGATGGCGTAACGCAGGCTGTCCTCTACGGGAACGGCCTCGTCCTCCGCCGTGTGCCAGATAAAGCAGGGGGCGGTCTTATCGCTGATGAGGGCACGGAGATCGTGCTTCTTACATTCCTCCATGGATGCCTCGGCATCGCCGAGGTAGTGCTGCATGCTTCTCCAGTGGCTGTCATCCTCGCAGATGGTGACGGGATAGCCGAGGACGGTGGCATCGATGCGCAGCAGCGCAGGATCAACGCCGAGGGTCTCGGCGATCCAGCTCTCGTGCCAGCGGGAACCGACCGTTCCCGCAAGGTGACCGCCGGCTGAGAAGCCGATGACGGAAAGCTTGTCGCTATTGTTCCATTCCGGATTGGTGCGGATGAGATGGACGGAGGCCATAGCCTGCAGAAGCTGCTTGGGATATCCCTCGGGCAGGCGGGAATAATCCAGCACGTAGCAGTTAAAGCCGCGGGAATAGAAGGCCAGTGCGATGGGCTCCTGCTCACGGATGGAAAGCTTGACGTAGCCGCCGCCGGGGCAAATGAGCATGGCGGGGAAGCGGTAACTCTCCTCCACAGGGCCGCAATCGGTGTGGACGTAGGCCTTGAGGGTGGCCTGATGCTCACCGCCGGCGAGCATGGGATATTTTTCAAAGAGGTTGATGGTTTCGATTCTCATGTTTCTTGCTCCTTAACTCAGTCCCGCTCCCGCAGGCTGCGCTCGGTGTCCCGCTCCGCCGCCTTGCGGGCAAGATCCGCACGCTTGTCATACAGTTTTTTACCTTTGCACAGGCCAAGCTCCACCTTGACCCGGGAGTTTTTCAGATACACGGAGAGGGGCACGAGGGCGCAGCCGTCCTGCTTGACCTGACCGTAAAGCTTCATGATCTCCCGGCGGTGCATGAGAAGCTTTTTGGGACGCATGGGATCGCGGTTGAAAATATTTCCCTTCTCATAGGGGCTGATGTGCATGCCGAGAGCAAAAAGCTCGCCGTTTTTGACGTGGCAGTAGCTGTCCTTCAAATTGACGCCGCCCTGCCGGATGCTTTTGACCTCGGTACCGCAAAGCTCGATGCCCGCCTCGTGGGTCTCCAGCACAAAAAAGTCATGCCGCGCCTTGCGGTTCTGCGCGATGACCTTGACTCCGCTCTGCATGGCTTACAGATTTGCGATCACTGCCACCAGCGCAGAGGCAAGGCCGCCAAGGGCAAGACCTGCCAGCACGATAATGGCAACGATGCGGGTGATAAGCTTTTTGCGGGCCTCGCCGCGGGGAAGTTTTTTATATTCGGACATATGACGAACTCCTTGCATCTTTGGAAGCATACGATGTATTTGATTTATTATAGCATACTGCAGCTCTCTCTTCAATGCAAAACCCCCGATAGGGGCAAAACATTTCCCATATTTTTCTCCGTTTTGGCCGCCGGTCTTTTATTTTTCCGCAAAATGTGCTAAAATGACTTGATACTTTCCGAAAGGCTGTTGATCTCTATGCGTTCCCCCGCCCCGCGCGCCGCCTGTATTCACGACCTGTCCTGCTTCGGACGCTGTTCACTGACCGTGGCGCTTCCTGTGCTGTCCGCCATGGGCATCTGTGCCATTCCTCTGCCCGCAGGCATTTTTTCCACCCATACCGGCGGTTTCACCGATATCGCCATTGATGATATGACCGATTTTCTCCCCGGCGTCATCCGCCACTGGGAGTCCATTCCCCTGCGCTTTGATGCCGTATACACGGGGTTCCTTGCCTCTGCCGCCCAGTTTGATCTGGTGGAAGGATTTCTTGACCGTTTCGGCGATGGGCTGAAGCTTGTGGATCCCGTCATGGGCGATCACGGCCGCCTCTATTCCACCTATACCGAGGACATGTGCCGCCGGGCAAAGCGGCTTGCCGCCCGGGCGGATATTATCACTCCCAATCTCACCGAGGCCTGCATCCTCACCGACCGCCCCTATCCCGAGGGAGATATCTCCCTTGCCGAGGCTGAGGTTTTGGTGCGTAAACTCGCGGAGCTTGCTCCCCGCGCCTGCGTCACCGGCGTTATGCTGAGCGACGGCAGCTACGGCTCCGCCGCCTTTGACCGTAAAAATAACCGTTTTGATTTCTGTGCCGTTCCCCGGCTCTCTTCCCAGATGCACGGCGCCGGGGATATTTTCGCCTCGACACTGCTCGGCTATGTGCTGCAGGGTGAGGAGTTCCTGCCTGCCACCCGCCGCACCATGGCCTTCCTGCAGAAGGTCTGCGCCCATACCGAGCAGGTCGGCCGTCCAACCCGGGAGGGCATGGAATTTGAGCCCTTCCTTCACGAACTTGGAGGAGATGTGGCCGCGCTATGAAGATCGGACAGATTGACATTCCGGGGCACTTCGGGCTGGCCCCTATGGCCGGTGTCACCGACCTGGCCTTTCGCCGCATCTGCGCGGAGCACGGTGCCTCCTACTGCGTCAGCGAAATGGTCAGCGCCAAGGCACTGACCTATCACGATAAAAAAACAGCACAGCTTTTGGACATCTCCGATACGCCCTGCCCCTGCGCCGTTCAGATTTTCGGCTCCGATCCGGAGACGGTGGCCGAGGGACTTCGCATCGCCCGCGAGATTTCCGGCGCTCCCATCGTTGACATTAACATGGGCTGCCCCATGCCCAAGATCACCGGAAACGGTGAGGGCAGCGCCCTGCTGCGCGATCCTGCCCGGGCTGAGGCCGTTTGCCGCGCCGCCGTGCGTGCATCCGATGTTCCTGTCACTGTGAAATTCCGCACCGGCTGGGATTCCTCCTCCATCAACTGTGTGGAGGTCGCCCATCGGCTGGAGGATGCCGGCGCCGCCGCCCTCTGCATTCACGGGCGCACCCGTGCACAAGGGTATTCCGGTCTTGCCGACCGCGATCTTATGGCGCAGGTCGTTGCCGCCGTCTCCATCCCCGTAATGGTCAACGGCGATATCAATGCCCCCGAGGACGGTGTCTCCCTCCTGCGGGAGACCGGGGCGGATTTTGCCATGATCGGCCGCGGTGCCCTCGGTTCCCCCTGGCTCTTTGCCGGGTGCGAGGCCGCCGCCCGGGGAGACGAGATCCCTACTCCGCCGGAACTGCCCGAACGGCTCGCCGTGCTCATGCGCCAGGCCGAGCTGACCTCAGCCGAAAAGAGCGAGTATGTCGCACTCCGCGAGATGCGCAAGCACGCCGCCTGGTATCTCAAAGGCTTTCGCGGCGCCGCTGCCTGCCGCAATTCCTGCATGAAACTCACAACTCTTGCAGGACTCCGCAAATGGATCGAAAAAACCATCATGCAACTCTCATAATTTTGAGGAGGACAAAATATGTACGAAGTGGATCTTGACCGTTTCTGGAAAGACGATGCGCGCTCTCACGGGCAGAATTGCTTCGATCCCGCGGCTCCGCAGGTCGCTATGGGTATCCGCATGAGCGGAGAGTGTGTTTTTGCCGAGCTTGGTGTAGAGGGAAACCCCTGGCTGAACGATACCCCCCGCGACGTACTTATCGACCTGCACAAACGTTATAACGAAAAAGCTTTGCAGATCGTCGGCAAGTCTCTCCTGCCCGAAACCTTAGCCCCCGAGGATTCCAAATTTCCCGAAAGCGGAGACTTCACCACGATCTTTGAGGCACGGAATGTCATTAAGGGCGGCTCCTACTGGTTGGAAAGCGATATCCGCACCGCCGAGGATCTTTCCGCCGTGCTGGATCGCGTGGAAAAGCGTCTGCCAAATCTCCGCGAGCATCTTTTCCCCGCAAACTGGGAAAGCGAGAAAAAGCGGATCTATGAGACTTACGGCATACGTCCTGCGCAGCGCCGCCATATCCGCGGACCCGTGACCTTTGCCATGACGTATCTCGGCGTTGAAAACTTTATCTACATGATGATGGACGAGCCGGAGCTTGTGGAGCGCTTCCGCGATCTGCTCTGCACCACGGTCATCGAATGCGCCCGTATTTATGACGAGGAGGCCGGCTATACCCCGGAGACCGCCCCCCACGGCTTCTCCTTTGCCGATGACGACTGCTGCCTTCTTAACGAGGAGCTGTATTCCGAGTTCGGTTATCCCGTGCTTGAAAAGATCTTCAACACCTTCTCACCCGATCCCGGCGACTATCGCTATCAGCATTCCGATTCTGCCATGGGTCATCTGCTGCCGGTGCTCGCTCCGCTGAACTTTACCGGCGTCAATTTTGGCCCCACGGTCATGTTCGAGGATATCCGCCGCCACATGCCGAACACCTGTGTACACGGATGTCTTGCCCCCTTTACCTTTATGCGCAATGACGAAGAAGCGATCATCGCCGAGGTTCGCCGCGACTGCGAGGCGGCAAAGGGCACCCGCGGACTTCTTCTGCGCACCGCAGGCTCCATCAACAACGGCAGCCTGCTGACCAGCATGCGAGCCGTCATGCACGCGATTCAGACCTACGGACAGTACTGATTTCCGCGAGTTATACAAGAATACGGCAAAATCTGCCTATTTTTTTGAATAAGTTGTAAATTTTCTATTGACATAGCTTTACGGATAAACTATAATAATTTTGTTCGTATAATTTCCGGAATGGATCTATGGAATGGACGGAATTTTGACAGATCGGGAATTACTTCAGCTGGCCCAGTCCGGTGATGCCCAAAGCGAGGAGCTTCTCATCGGCCGTTATGCCAGAAATGTGCGGGCCGTGGCCCGCGCCTTCTCCCTCACGGGATGGGATGTAGAGGATTTTATCCAGGAAGGCATGCTTGCTCTCGTCCGGGCGATTCACTCCTACACCCCCGCCGGAGGTACTTCCTTTTCGTCCTACGTTGATGTTTGTGTCCGCCGTCAGCTGCTCAACGCCGTCACCCGGGCCAATAACAACAAAAACATCCTGTTGACCGATTATGTCTCCTACGATGCGCCGGTTCCCGGCGGTGACGGAACGCTCTCCCTTGGAGAAACCCTGGTCGATGAGCGTTTCTCCACGGTTGAAGATGCGGTTATTGCGCGGGATCATGCAAACCGTCTCCTTTCCGATCTTAACGATCACCTGTCCAATTTGGAAAAGCGTGTGCTTGCGCCGTATCTTTCCGGCATCTCCGTTTCCGAGATCGCAAGCTTCCTCGCGCTTCCGGCCAAAAGTGTGGACAATGCCATAACGCGCATCCGCCGTAAGGCAATGTCCCTTCCCCACCCCGGCGACAACAGGCCCTGAGCCTGTCGCAATATTTATTTACTGCCCGACAAAGAGTTCTCCACAGCGCGAAAGTGTTCTGGGCCCGAACATTTGGGGCAAAAGAGAGAGGTATTTACCAATGTACGAAGACAAGACCCTGAAGTGCAAAGAGTGCGGCAACGAGTTCGTGTTCACCGCCGGTGAGCAGGAATTCTACGCAGAGCGTGGCTTCCAGAACGAGCCCCAGCGCTGCAAGGACTGCCGCAACGCCCGCAAGAACGCTGCCCGCGGCCCCAGAGAGTATTTCACCGCTACCTGCGCTGCCTGCGGCAAGGAGGCGAAGGTTCCCTTCAATCCCAAGTCCGACCGTCCCGTTTACTGCAGCGAGTGCTTCGCTAAGATGCGCGAGGAGCAGCAGGACTAATTCTTTGGTCAATTCGTAAAAATCGGGTACATTCCTTTGGGAATGTACCCTTTTTTTGTCTTTTACCCGTTGCACATCGGCGCGTTTCGGGGTATACTATAGGCAGATCAATTTTTCCGGCTTTTTGAGCCGGGTGAGGAACGGATAAAACTATGGAATTCTTTGCCAACGAAAACAAGCAGATCAACATCACCGCCTCTACCGGCGAGTATGCCCGCTGCGCCATCAAAACCCACTTCGTCCAGCTCGGTGAAAACTACTGCGATCTGGTCCGCCAGTACGTGCTCCCCATCTGGAAGGAAGGCGACATTCTCTCCATCAGCGAGAAGATCATCTCCCTCTGCC
>JAFYLV010000114.1 GCA_017556885.1 Clostridia bacterium
CCGACGGCCGTTGGGTCGCCTTCTTTGCCATGGATGACGACGGCATCCTGCAGGCCTTCAAGGCAGACACCGCCACCGGCCGTGTCGTTCAGGTCTCTCACAACACCTTCAGCGCCGAAAGCCAGATGACCCTCTCCCCCGACGGTCTCTTCATGTACTATGCCGGCGGCGGACAGCTCGTGCGCACCCACATGGAGGAAGGCTACACCGATATTCTTCTCGTCCCCGGCGAGCATCCCATCCACAGTGGCCCCGTCGTCGTCTCTCCGGACGGCAAGCGCGTCGCCTACACCCGTGACATCCCCGGCACAGAGATGCTTCGCCAGCAGATCTGCACCTTTACCCTGACAGACTGATGGCAAAGTCCTCCAATCAGAAGCTGAAGCTTCTCTGGCTTGCCAGAATCCTCCTGGAGCGCACCGACGAGGAGCATCCCATGACCCTCGCGGAGATCACGGAGTCCCTCGCCGCCTGCGGCATATCCGCCGAGCGCAAGAGCTTATATGACGATATGGAAGCCCTGCGCACCTTCGGTCTTGATGTTATCAGTTCCAAAGGTCGCCGCACAGGCTACTATATCGGTGCGCGAAAATTCGAGCTGCCGGAGCTCAAGCTCCTCGTGGACAGTGTACAGTCCTCCCGCTTTATCACCCGGCAGAAGACCCTCGCCCTCATTGAGAAGATCGAGGGGCTTGCAAGCACCCATCAGGCCCGCGGGCTTGCCCGCCAGGTGTATGTGCGCAACCGCGTCAAGAGCATGAACGAAAGCGTTTATTATAACGTGGACGAGATCTCCGGCGCGATCCTCAACAACCGGCGCATCACCTTCCGCTATTTTTCCCGCAATGCAAAGCGGGAGCGCGTCTACCGCCGGGATGGCGCAATCTACACGTTAAGTCCCTTTGCCCTCATCTGGGACGATGAAAACTACTATATGCTGGCCTATGACAGTGCCGAGGCGCGCTTAAAACACTTCCGTGTGGATAAAATGGCTGACATTTGCACCACGGAGGAGCTCCGCGAAGGGGCAGAGGCTTTTGCGGCCCTCGATATGTCTCTGTACACCACCAAGACCTTCGGCATGTTCACCGGCGAAGAGCGACGGGTGCGCATCCGCTTTGCCGCCCATCTCGCCGGCGCCCTCATTGACCGCTTCGGCGAGGACTGCACCCTCATCCCCCGCCCGGACGGCGATTTTGATGCCGCGCTGGACGTGGTGGTCAGCCCCCAGTTCTTCGCCTGGGTCTTTGGCTTCGGTCCCGAGGCCGAGATCCTCTCTCCCGCCGATGTCCGCACAAGCTTTGCGGATTATATCGGCCGGGTCGGCGAAATGTACGAAGACCGTCCGTAAGTTCAGACAAAAAAAGAGGCACGGCAGTCCAGCTGCCGTGCCTCTTTTTTCTTTATGTATTTTATTTTCCCGAATCCCGGCCGCTTTTGATAATGCAGAAAACCAGCACCGCCGCACCGAGCACCAGCATATTGGCCGCAATTGGATCACTGAGTTTCTGGGCAAAAGCGCCAATCAGGCCTCCGCCGACACCGGCGCCGACAGCATATGCGATTCTTCTCATTCTCATATTCCCAGCCTTCCGAATCAGAACTTGATCTTCTTATCCAAAATCTTTGCCACCACCACAAAGATGATGAGGCTTGCCGCGGACTGCAGAGCGTTTGCCGGCGTATAGGACAGCGCCACCAGAGGCTCACCGGAGAGAATGCAGTCGCCAATGAAATAACCTGCCACGTTGACAATGCCGGCTGCGATCCCGGCAAGGCAGAAGGTCGCGATGCTGTGCTTTTTGCGCAGGATGGGGGCTGCCACAAGTGCCATGACCGCCTTGGTCACGAGGGTGATGGGCGCATAGGCAGCGTAACCGCCGGCGATATCCGCAAGACCGGCACCCACCGCAGCGGCCGTCATCGCCCAAGGTGCAGGAAGCCAAAGGGCCGCAAGGGAAATGGCCGCGTCACCGAGATGAACGTAGCCGCCCGGGAAGGGGATCTTGACAAAATAGGTCAGGCAAAAGATGACCGCCGCAAGCATGGCGGTACGGGCAGTGATTTTGACGGTGTTTTTCATGGTTTGTATATCTCCTTATGTGTCGTTCTTACATACGGGCCCCAAAAATTCCGGTGCCGACGCGGATGAGTGTGCTTCCCTCCCGAATGGCAGCGGCCCAATCGCCGCTCATACCCATGGAAAGAATATCGAAGCCCCATTCGGGGGCATATTTTTCATAAATTTCGCGGGTTTTGGCAAACCACGGCGCGGTTTCCTCCGGTGTTCCTTTGGGCGGCACGCACATCAGTCCCCGCAGGCGTACGCCGGGCAGCGCCCGGATGGCGGAAAGCAGCTCCGGCAGATCCTCCGGCAGGCAGCCGGTTTTATTTTCATCCCGGCCGATATTGAGCTCCGCCAGGATATCCTGCACGAGCCCCAGCATCTCGGCACGGTCGGAGACGGCCTTGGCAAGCCTCGGGGAATCCACCGAATGGATAAGGTCACACCGACCCACCAGAAATTTCACTTTATTGGTCTGCAAATGGCCGATAAAATGCACCGGCTTGCCGGTATAAGCCCCGGCATCGTACTTTTCGCAGAATTCCTGCACGCGGTTCTCACCGCAGGCATCTACAAAGTTAAGCACCGCGCGCACCCGTTCCGCTGTCTGCACTTTCGTGGCGGCAAGCACTGTGATCTCTGCCGGATCGCGCCCGGTCTTGCGGCACACCGCCTCCACTTCCCGGCGGAGAGCCTCCGCCCGGGCAATGATGTTTTCTTCCATACTATCCGTCCTACAGTTTTACGTTTTTCAAAATGCGCTCTATGCGCACACATTTTCCGTCGTTGCCGATCTCGCAGAAAACACCGCTGATCGCGGCATCCCCCTCCGGCCAGGTTTTGGCGGTGAAGGCCTTGCCGCTGCGGAACTGCTCCAGCGCCCAGGCGGGATCCACTCCGATGACGGAATCCTCCGGTCCGCACATACCAAGATCGGTGATATAGCCCGTTCCGCCGCGGATCTGCTCATCCGCCGTCTGTACGTGGGTGTGGGTGCCCACAAGGAGGGACACCTTTCCTTCCAGTGCATAGCGCATGGCGATCTTCTCGGAGGTGGACTCCGCATGGAAATCCACCAGCACGGTGCTGCAGCTTTTTTTCAGCTCCGCAATCTCTTTGTCCACCGCGATAAAGGGGTTATCCGGGCTGTAATCCATGCCAAAGCGGCCGGAAAGCACCAGAACGCCCACATCTCTGTGGCGTGCCTCAAAAATGCCGCGGCCGCGGCCGGGCAGGCGGGGCAGGTTTGCCGGGCGGAGGATGCGCTCGTCCCGGTCGATACGGTCGAGGATCTCCCGCCGGTCAAAGGCATGGTTGCCGAGGGTGATAACGTCCGCCCCCGCATAGAAAATGCGGTCGGCCTGCTCCGGTGTCATGCCGACGCCAGCGGCGTTCTCGCCGTTGACGAGGGTCAGATCGGCGGCATAGGAACGCCGCAGCTCCGGCAGCGCCTTTTCAAGCCCCCGCAGGCCGGTCTCCCCGGCCACGTCACCCATAAAGAGAATGTTCATCGGTTTTCTCCGTTCAAGGAATATAAACGGCACCGCCCGGATCGGTTTTGGGCGGTGCCGATTTGATTTTTATGCCTTATTTTGCGTAGTCGACAGCGCGGTTCTCGCGGATGATGTTGACCTTGATCTGGCCGGGATACTGCAGCTCAGCCTCGATCTTGTTGGCCACGTCGCGGGCGAGCAGCACAAGACCGTCGTCACTGACCTCCTCGGGACGAACGAGGATACGGATCTCGCGTCCGGCCTGCACGGCGAAGGAGCGCTCAACACCCTTGAAGCTGCAGGCGATCTCCTCCAGCTTCTCCAGGCGCTTGATGTAGGCCTCGATATTCTCGCGGCGGGCACCGGGACGGGCGGCAGAGATATCGTCGGCGGCATCGACCAGGCAGGCGATGACGGTGGTGGGCTCAATGTCGCCGTGGTGGGCAGCGATGGCATGGATGACCTCGTCATGCTCGCGGTACTTCTTGGCAACGTCCACACCGATATCGACGTGAGAGCCTTCGACCTCGTGGGAGAGGGCCTTGCCGATATCATGCAGCAGACCGGCGCGCTTTGCCAGCATAACGTCGGCACCGATCTCGGAGGCCAGATGGCCGGCGAGGTGGGCGACCTCCAGAGAGTGGCGCAGAACATTCTGGCCGTAGCTGGAACGGTAATGCAGGCGACCGATCAGACGGATGAGTTCGGGGTTCATGCCGTGGATACCAACCTCCAGCATGGCGCGCTCGCCTTCCTGACGGATGGTGTTCTCCACTTCCTTGCGGGCCTTCTCCACCATGTCCTCGATGCGGGTGGGATGGATGCGGCCGTCGGCGATGAGTTTCTCCAGCGCAAGGCGGGCGATCTCGCGGCGGACGGGATCAAAGCAGGACAGGGTGATGGCCTCGGGGGTGTCGTCGATGATGAGATCGACACCGGTGAGGGTCTCCAGGGCGCGGATGTTGCGGCCCTCGCGGCCGATGATACGGCCCTTCATATCGTCATTGGGCAGAGGCACAACGGAAACGGTGGCCTCGCTGACGTAGTCGGAGGCGCACTTGGAAATGGCCTGGGAGATGTATTCCTTGGCCTTGGCCTCGGCGGTGTCCTTCAGATTCTGGTTGATCTCGCGGATCTTGAGGGCAGCCTCATGCTCCACGGCGGACTGCAGGGTCTCCAAAAGGTAACGCTTGGCCTCCTCCTGGGAATAGCCGGAAATCTTCTCCAGCAGATCCAGCTCGCTCTTCTTCAGCCGCTCGGCCTCCTCGCGGACGGCATCGGCATCCTTCAGTTTCTGCTCCAGCTGGGCCTTCTGGGCTTCCAGATTGTCATACTTGCGCTCCAGCAGCTCATCGCGGGACTGGAGACGGCGCTCCTGCTTCTGCAGCTCAACGCGCTGCTCTTTGATCTCTCGCTCGGCCTCGTTGCGGGTGCGGAGGATCTCCTCCTTGGCCTCGACAAGGGCTTCGCGCTTCTTGGCTTCGGCGGCCTTGACGGCCTCATTGACGATGCGGGTGGCTTCTTCTTCTGCGCCGCGGATCTCTTTTTCCGCGACCTTCTTGCGGTAGGCGACACCGGCAGCAAAGCTGATGACCGCCGCAACGGCAGCTGCCGCCACAAGGATCAGTATCCAAATTGTTGTATCCATCGTTAGAACGTTTTTCCTCCAAATCTATATATAAATGCAATGGTACTTATACATTTTACAATACGCGCCCTCCCCTTGTCAAGAGAAAGACGGGGATTGTTTGTCCCGTCTGCACAATATATGCAGATTTTGTCCGACTCCGCCGCAAGCGGTTGTGTTTTGTCCCATTCCGTCAAACACTGCGGAACATTCCCCGCCCGTCCCCCTTGCAAAAAGATGAAATTCGCGCTATAATAGTACCCGCAAACCACGCGGGAGTAGTTCAGTGGTAGAGCACCTGCTTCCCAAGCAGGCTGTCGCGGGTTCGAATCCCGTTTCCCGCTCCAAAATAAAAAGCAGGCCTCGCGCCTGCTTTTTTATTTTGGAGCGGGAAATGAGTAAGAAGAGACCGCGCCGCTTTTTTGCGTGGGCATCCTTGATGCCCGACCGCCATTCCTTTTGGCGGTCAGCAAAAAACGATCATCTTGTCACAGACAAGATGGGGTTCGTGAATCCCGTTTCCTTCCGCTTATCCCGCAGGCCTTAAGCCTGCTTTTATATATTACCGTTGAATTCAAACAATGAGCAACGCCCGAAAATCCTCCCGCTCCCGCAGAGGATCATAGCACCGGTTGTTCAGGCCGCGAATAAAATCGTCCAGATCTGTTGCGGCGGAGTCAGATGCCGGTTTTTCCTTTGCGATCCGGTTAAAAAACGGCGATGTAAATGCAAAATTCGTTTGCTTTCCGTACTTGACCATTTCCTCTGCGTGGTGCCGGGCCTCTTTCAGCACATCCACCGCCTCGTCATACTTCTCTTCGCGGCAGAGAAGCATTGCTCTGTTCTGGGCGTTGTATTGCAGCGTATTGTGGTAATACTGATAGTTTCCGTCCGGAAACAGGATGTGCAGAATATTTTCTACAGCCGCATAAACCCCTATGCTTTTTTCCGCAAATCCAAGATAGAACAGGAACCGGTTGAGATGGCTTTCGGCGATCTCCTGCCCGAGTTTGATCTTTTCTTCCCCCCGCAGGCACCACAGAAGCAGCTCGTTTCGTTTTTCCTCGTCCTCCTGCTTTCCGGCATATTCCAGCGCCTCTTCCTTCCGGCCGAGCATGTGAAGGGCTAAAACGATCCCGTGCAGCGCTTTGTTATACAGTTTTCGATCGCTACAGTTTTCCAGAACAAGGTTATAGTGTTTTACGGAGCTTTCCAGAAGTCTGGTATATTCCGCATTGTCCTGTGTCGGGATTGCAACGTAGTATTCCGCAGATGCAAGCCACTCTACATATTCCATATTCCCGGGATATTCGGCGACGGCACGGCAGGCGATCTGATAATTTGCCTCTTTGTCGTCGTGCATCCAGTATTCGTGAAAAGCCGCATCGAATTCGGCTTTTCGCAGGTCTTTCTGATACGTGTCCATCCCCAGCAGATAGTCGGTCGTTACCTGAAAAAGATTTGCCAGCGGCGGCAGCAAGGAAACATCCGGCATTGCAACGTCATTTTCCCAGCGGCTGACCGCCTGCGGTGATATGGAAAGCAGCTCGGCAAGACGCTCCTGAGTCAGGCCGGTATCGTGGCGCAGTTTTCTGATCTTCTCTCCAAATGACATAGGAAGTTGCCTCCTTTGTTTTGTTTTTCAGGGCCCATGCCTATGATACAGGAAAGTTTTTCATCTGTCCATGTATCACTGGTTGAGAGAAGGTAAATTCAAAATAGAGTCCTGGGGGATATCTATTTTGTACCTGTTGCGGTAAAAAAATAACCGCGCTTCTTTTTCTGTTGAAAATCCGTCATCGCAGCCGTATATTCTCCTTGACTTTCCTCTTTCTCTCGCGTACAATGAAGCCAAGACCAGAACACGAGGTGGCAACTATGGATTTTTCTCCCATTGCTAACTATATGGAAAGCTTTTTCCGCACCGAAAAAGGCGTGCATGCCTGCGAGATCGAGATCCGCCGCAGCCACGAGACTCTTTTCCGCTACCGCACCGGCTATTTCGATGCGGCAGACACCGTACCTCTGCAGGGTGATGAGCTCTATTTTCTCTATTCCTGCTCCAAGCCCATGACCTGTGCCGCCGCGCTCCAGCTGGTGGAGGCCGGCAAGCTCGGGCTGGACGATCCCGTCAGCCGCTATCTGCCGGAATTTGCCAATCCCTATCTTCTGAAGGATGATCAGCCCGTCCCGGCAACGAAGGTCATGACCATCCGCCATCTTTTCACCATGACGGCGGGACTTGACTACAACTTCCAGACCAAGCACATCCGCGATCTTCTGGAGGAGAAGCCCGACGCCTCCACCCGCGAGATCGCTTCCGCCATCGCACGCGCCCCCATCTCCTTTGAGCCCGGCGAGCGTTTCCAGTACTCCCTGTGCCACGACGTGCTTGCGGCGGTCATCGAGGTCGTCTCCGGCGAGCGTTTCTCCGATTATCTGCGCAAAAACATTTGGGAGCCCCTCGGTATGACCGACACCGGCTTTGCCCTCACGCCCGAGGTGCGCGAGCGGCTCTGTGCCCAGTATAGCTACAACAAGAAGGACGGCCTTACCGGCGTTCCCGGCACCAACATTTTCATCGTCTCCCCGAATTATGAAAGCGGCGGCGCGGGCATCATCTCCAACGTGTCCGACTACATCCTCTTTGCCGATGCCATGGCCTGCGGCGGTGTCGGCGCCACCGGCGCCCGCATCCTCCGTCCCGAAACGGTGGACCTTTGGCGCACCGAGCAGCTCTCCGGCTTTACCATGAACCCCGCCTTCGGCTGCGCCGCCGGCCCCGGCTACGGCTATGGTCTCGGTGTCCGCACCCTCATCGACCGCTCCGGCGGGCAGAAGAGCTCCATCGGCGAATTCGGCTGGGACGGTGCCGCGGGCTCCTACATTCTGATGGATCCCGACAAGGAGATTTCCATCTTCTTTGCCATGCACGTCCTCGGCTGGCCCGGCCTCGTCGGTTGCTGCCATGCCCCCCTGCGCGATCTCACCTACGAGATCCTCGGACTGTAATTTCACACATAAAACGAGCGCGGTCTTTCGGCAGATCCGCGCTCGTTTTATGCTTGGATCGGCAATTCAAATCCTCCCCTTGCGCAATGCCGGAACATATGATAGAATGACCCTGTGAACACCTTATGATCAAGAGGTAATGCAGTATGGATTTCTTCAAGGTTCTTGAGCTTGTCGGCGGTCTGTGCCTTTTCCTGTTCGGCATGAATCTCATGGGCGCCTATCTCGAAAAATGTGCCGGTTCCCGGCTGAAGGGAATTCTCGGCCGGCTGACCTCCGGAAAATTCATCGGTTTTCTCACCGGCATGGCCGTCACCGCCGTCATCCAGTCCTCCTCTGCCACCACCGTTATGGTCGTCGGTTTTGTCAACTCGGGTCTTATGACCCTTCGGCAGGCCATCAACGTCATCATCGGCGCCAACATCGGCACCACCGTCACCGCATGGATCCTCTCCCTGGCTGGCATCGAGAGCGGCAACTTCTTTGTGCAGCTCCTGAAGCCCACCTCCTTCGTCCCCGTGCTTGCCTTGATCGGCATTCTGCTGTATATGGGCGCAAAGAAATCCGGCCGCAAGGACGTCGGCATCATCCTGCTTGGCTTTGCCACGCTGATGTTCGGCATGGAGACCATGAGCGGCGCCGTTTCCGGCCTGCGGAACAACCCCACCTTTGCATCTATCCTCACCATGTTTGATAATCCCGTTCTCGGCGTTGTCGCCGGTGCGGTGCTCACCGCCATCATTCAGTCCTCCTCCGCCTCTGTGGGTATCCTGCAGGCCCTCTCCTCCACCGGGCAGATCACCCTCGGCATGTCCATCCCCATCATTATGGGGCAGAACATCGGTACTTGCGTCACGGCACTTCTCTCCTCCGTGGGCGCAAACCGCAATGCTCGCCGCGCATCTCTCGTTCACCTGATCTTTAACCTCACCGGCACGGTCATGGTTCTCTGCGCCTTTTCCCTCATCCGCGCCCTCGTTGATATCCCAGTTCTTTTGGAAAGCGCCGACGCCTTCACCATCGCCGTCTGTCATTCCGCCTTTAACCTCATCTGCACGGTCATCCTGCTGCCCGCCGCCGGTCTTCTGGAGCGGATTTCCGTCCGTCTCATCCCCGACGACAAAAATGCACCCGTTGAAAAGGTCATCGAGGTGGACGAGCGTCTTATGGCAACCCCGTCCATCGCCATCACCCAGTGCCGCAGTCTGACGGTGGATATGGCGCGCAGCTGCATCGATTCTCTGCAGTCCGCCCTCACTGCCCTGGAAAGTTATGACGATACCCTGCGCGAGCGGGTCTACCGCGAGGAAAAGGATGCCGACCGCTACGAAGACATTCTCGGCAGCTATCTCGTCCGGCTGAACAGCCAGGATCTTTCCGAGGCCGACAGCCTGGAGACTGCAAGCCTGCTCCATGTGCTGGGCGATTTTGAGCGCATCTCCGACCACGCCGTCAACGTGGTGGATGCCGCACAGGAGCTTTGGGAGAAGAATATCGCCTTTACCGGCGGCGCCCGGCGTGAGCTCGCCATTCTGACCGCCGCCGTTATGGAATGTGCCGCCGGCACGGTCTCCGCCTTCTGCTACGGAGACGCGGCCATGCTTGCCCGCATCGAGCCGCTGGAGCATACCGTGGACAAGCTCAAGGAAGAGCTGCGTGCCCGGCATATCCATAGGATGCAGCAGGGAAGCTGCTCCATCGAGGCAGGCTTTATCTGGTCGGATCTGCTCACCAATCTGGAGCGAGTCACCGATCACTGCTCCAATATCGCCTGCTGCCTTGCGGAACTGTCCCACCGCTCTATGGACATGCACTCCTACACCCGCAATCTGCGCCGCAACGACGGGGATTTCGCCGCCCTCTGCGCGGAATATGCCAAAAAATATGCTTTGGAAGAAAAATAAAACCACCGGAAAGGAGCTGGCAGAATGACCGCCATCCCTCTCGCACAGTGCCGGCTCTTTGCCGGTCTTTCGGTTGATGAGATTTCCTATTCTCTGCGTTTTTTTGATGCGCGGGAAGAAACCTTTCCCCGCGGAGCGCTGATTTCGCGCCCCGGCGAGCCGCTCCGCCACTTCGGCCTTGTGCTTGCCGGCGGCGTCGAGGTCAGCTGCAGCGATTTCAACGGACGGCTGATGCTCATGGCCAGCGTTGAGCCGGGGCTTACCTTCGGCGAATCCCTGTCCTATCTTGAGCGCACCGCCGATCTCACCATCCGCGCCGCCGCCGACTGCCGCATCCTCTGGCTCTCCCCCGCAAGGGTGCGTGATCCCGCCCCCGCCTCCCCGTTGGAGGCTGAGCTTTGCCGCCGCTTCACCGCCATGCTCGCGGAACGCGCCCTTGCGCAGAACGACCGCATCCAGATTCTCTCAAAGCCCACCCTGCGGGACAAGATCATCACCTTCCTTTCCCAGGCCGCCCGCCGGGCAGGCAGCGATACGGTCCGTATCGCCCTTGACCGCGAGGGACTTGCCGCCTTCCTCGGATGCGAACGCAGCGCCCTCTCCCGGGAGCTCTCCCGCATGCAGAAGGACGGCCTCATCACCTATCGGAAAAATCTGTTTATTCTGCACAAAGATGAACCTATTTAGCCATTTCGTTGCAGCCGCAACGGAATGGCTTTGCTTTTACGGGTATAATGGGGACGTAAAATAAAAAACCCGAAAGAAGGTTATTTGAAATGAAACTTACCCGTATGCTTTCCGTTGTGCTCGTGCTTGCACTGCTCGGCGCACTGTTTACCGGCTGTGCCGTCACCGAAGAGGATGTTACCCTCCACGTCGGCGGCATGAAGGGTCCCACCACTATGGGCATGGTTAACCTCATCAAGGCCGATGCCGACGGCACCGCCGAGGGCGACTACGAGTTCACCGTTGCCACCAACGCCGACGAGCTGACCCCCAAGTTCATCAAGGGTGAGCTGGACATCATCGCCGTTCCTGCAAACCTCGCCGCAAACCTCTACCAGAAGACCGAGGGCGAGGCCCAGCTGCTTGCGCTGAACACCCTTGGCGTGCTTTACGTCGTCGATAAGAACACCGGCATCACCTCCGTTGCCGATCTTAAGGGCAAGACCATCTATGCCACCGGCAAGGGAACGACCCCCGAGTTCACCCTGCGCCATATTCTGCAGAAGAACGGCATCGATCCCGATAAGGACGTTACCCTCGAGTTCAAGAGCGAGCCCACCGAGATCGTCGCCCTGCTGAAGAGCTCCGATTCCGGCGTTGCCATGCTGCCGCAGCCCTTTGTCACCGTCGCCCAGACCAACGTGGAGGGACTCAAGATCGCCCTTGACCTGACCGAGGAATGGGAGAAGGTCGACACCGACTCCTCCGTGGTCACCGGTGTGCTTGTGGTTCGCAAGTCCTTTGCCGCCGAGCATCCCAAGGCTGTTGAGACCTTCCTGAAGGAGTATGCCGCCTCCGTAAAGCAGATCAATGACGATCCCGCCGCCGGCTCCGTGCTGGTGGAGGAATACATCGCCGTCAAGGCTCCCATCGCCCAGAAGGCCATTCCCGCCTGCAACCTCGTCTGCATCACCGGCAAGGATATGCAGCCTGTGATCGGCGGTTACCTTGAAGCCCTCCACGCGCAGAATCCCGCCGCTGTCGGCGGTGCTCTGCCCGCCGCCGACTTCTACTATGCAGGCTAAGAGAGAAAAACAGAAAAATACGCTCCTGCGGGCCGCCGCGGTCATCACAGCCCTGGTGCTGTGGCAGGCCGCGGCTTGGCTGCTGGATTCTACGATCCTGCTCGCAGGACCGATTGAGGTGCTCGGGCGCTTCCCCGCTCTGTGCCGCGAGGCGGATTTTCTCCCCTCTCTTTGGTTCTCATTCTCCCGCATTATCGGCGGTTTCCTGCTGGCTCTTTGTCTCGGCACGGCGCTGGCCGCTCTTGCCGGACGCTTCCGCGTGGTCGATATTTTCCTCGCACCCTATATGGTCACCATCAAGACCGTTCCGGTGGCATCCTTCATCATTCTCGCCCTGCTGTGGCTCTCCTCTGCGGGACTGTCGGTGTTCATCTCTTTTCTGATGGTGCTGCCCATCGTTTACACCAATGTTCTCGGCGGCATCCGCAGCATCGACCCGAACATGGAGGAGGCTGCGCGGCTCTTCCGCGTGCCCTGGCCCCGTCGGGTACTCTATCTGTGGCTGCCCTCCATCAAGCCCTACCTGCTCTCCGCCTGCAGCGTCGCTCTCGGTCTTTCCTGGAAGGCCGGCGTCGCAGCCGAGGTCATCGGAGTCCCCTCCGGATCGGTGGGTGAGGCC
Source organism: Clostridia bacterium (assembly GCA_017556885.1). Lineage (GTDB taxonomy): Bacteria > Bacillota > Clostridia > Oscillospirales > QAMX01 > RGIG1911. The sequence goes on from JAFYLV010000114.1 coordinate 12,472, forward strand.
ATGTACGTGGCAAAGGTCCATCTCGATATGGTGGATCTGCTGTGCTGGACGGTGGTCATCGTGGCGGCAAGCCTGTTGTTTGAAAAACTCTTTCTTGCACTTATGCGGACGCTGTTCCGCGGATTGGAGCGCATATGAAGGATATCGTACTGGATCGCGTCTCCTTTGCCTATGAAGATCAGCCTGTGCTGCAGGAGTTCTCCCTCACGTTGCCCGCCGGACACATCACCTGTCTGATGGGTCCCTCCGGCTGCGGAAAGACCACGCTGTTCCGCCTGCTGTGCGGATCGATCGCTCCCCTATCCGGCACGATCACAGGGATCCCGGACCGTATTTCCGCCGTCTTTCAGGAGGACCGTCTCTGCGAGGATTTCTCCGCCCTCTCCAATCTCCGCTTCGCCGTGGGCAGCCGCCCCGACAAGGCCGAACTTATCGCCCTGCTGGATTCCCTTGGGCTGGAAGGAGATTCTCCCGCCCCGGTCCGCACCTTTTCCGGCGGTATGAAGCGCCGCGTAGCCATCGCCCGTGCTCTCGCCGCAAAGGGTGACCTGCTGCTGCTTGACGAGCCTTTCAAGGGGCTTGACGAAGAAACCCGCGCTGCGGCGGCAAAGCTCCTGCTTGCCCGTGTCGCAGGAAAGACGGTCTTTGTCATCACCCACGATCCCGCCGAGGCGGAGCTTCTCTCCGCGCCCGTGCTGGAAATGAGTCCTGACGGACATATTTTGCACAAATAATGCATGATTCTCCCGCAAAGCGGTTGCTATTTTGCGGATAATCGTGTATAATAACTTTTGGTGCCGGGAAACGGCGCCGGAACAGGAGATTCAAAATTATGACCAACGTTACCAAAGCTTCCATCATCGGTGATGTTCTTGACAACGCCCCCGAGACCGCACAGTTCTTCCTCGAGATCGGCATGCACTGCCTGGGCTGCCCCTCCGCCCGCTCCGAGTCCATCGAGCAGGCTTGCGCCGTCCATCAGACCGATGCTGATGCCCTCGTTGCGAAGATCAACGCTTTCCTCGCCGCAAAGTAAGCTCTGAAAACACAAAAACGCATCTCTCCGCCGGAGGGATGCGTTTTTTTGTATATGGAAGTGCGCCCTTGTACTTGATCGGATATTCAATTTGCCGGGATTTGAATATTTTTCGCCAAAACAGATTGATTTGACACCTTTTCAAACACCATCAACCGCGGAATGGCATCTCTACTTCCGTCTGCATATCGACGAGGTATTTCTAAAAACATAATTGTTTTTCCATTTATATATTCAATTGAGTAAGGATTGGCAACAATATGCGGCTCTGGAATTGTTGCCATTAGATATAAGAAGCCCTTTGTCCACCCCTTGAGAAACCAGTAAGGCTCACCGCCTACGGGAAAATACAGTTCACGCCAGACTGAACTTTGTGCGTCGGTACATTTTGAATGGCCATAAACAAATTGCTCTTTGCTTGGAACTATATCCCTAATTTCCCACTTACCGACAGCGGCCTCATCATTTTCAAATACTTGTTTTTCTGTTGGTGCATCTATACATCTCACCTTTTTGCATACAGGTGTTTTGATCTCTACGGTTCCGTCCTCATAATAGATTTCATAAGCTGCTCCGATTATTTGATAATCTATTTCGTGGATCTGGGTCAGCATGGCGTGATATCCATCGTCAAGTTGCTCCCGATTGCAAACCAAGGTTGCAATCTCACCCGAAAAAGCAAGTGTCTTTTCCTCATATTCCAGAGAATTCGGAACTCTGTCCATGATTTCCACACAAGCAGCAAGATCAAAATTGCTTTCACGATATTCAATTTCATAATTTACAATCACGGTACGCTTACCAAGCAGTTGCTTGGGCAGGGTCGTTTTCATTTGCTCAACCATTGCCTCCGCGTCAGCTTTGGCTGCATAAATCCTTCTTTGAAAGGCGACACGGATGGTATCGCCGCTTCGGATAGCCATATGAAACATCGTACCATCTCCTTCAGATAATGATTTCTTGATGTGATTCAATTTCTTCAGCTGTAATGAAATTTCCTTTGATTTTTCCGCAAGTTCTGCGCACTTGGCTTCTACCAATGCCAGAATATCCTCATCTTTGTTTGCATCCAGGTGCTTTTTTATTTCTTCAAGAGAAAAGCCCAGTTCCTTGAGTGAGATAATGCGATTGCAATCGGCAAGCCTTGAGGCAGAATAGTAGCGATAGCCTGTAAAGCGGTCAATCTCGTCCGGAACAAGCAAGCCTTCGCTGCCATAATATCTCAGAGTTTTGACAGGTATGTGGCAAAGCTGTGATAATTCACCAATCTTATACATATCATAATACCTTTCTTAAGAATTCACTTTGCAAAACAGCGCTATTTCGTTTTCGCCGTTTGGTTATATCATTACAGTTAAGGGGAGAGTCAAGGGGAAAAATACATCTTTTTTGACTACACGTTATCATCCCAGAGCAAAATATACAGGAACAGTCACAACAGACTAAACTGTTGTGACTGTTAACTGTTTTATAGACACCTCTTATTTGATGGGTGAATTCATTTCTTTCTTGTCTTTCTTGTTTGTTCAGGGCCTGAGCAACTCCAGCAGTTCCTCCCGGGTCACTCCCGGAAAGGGAGAGCTCTTCACCGCAGCGGCAACGGCCTCTGCCGTGAAGGGAATGCCCGCAAGCCGGGCGGCAAGGGCATCGGCATCGCCGAAAACGTCTCCACTGAAGGTCACGCTCCGCAGGATGCCGGCCTTGAGATCCAGATCCGCCCGCAGCTCTCCTCCCGCAAAGCGGCGGGCACGGGACAGAGTGCTCACGGGATCGCGCCCGGTGAGGGTCTCCTCTCCACGGAAAAGCTCGTCCGCAAGGGCGTCGATGCGCCTGCGGTCTTCCTCCGTCAGCACATACCTCTCCGCGCCGCCGGCGCAGGCATCGGCCAGCGCGTCCACAAATTCCTCCACGGTACGCCCCGGGGTAAATTCCCGCAGATTGCACACCCGTTCCCGCACGGAACGGATGCCCTTGGTGGCAAGCTTTTCTTTGGACGGCGTGGTGGCACGCTCAAGAACGCTGAGATCGGAATCATAGAGCAGCGTTCCGTGGTGAACGCACATACCTTCGCGGATATACTGGGAATTCCCGGAAAATTTACGGCCCTCCGCCAGCAGATCGTTGCGGCCGGAGATCTCCGCCGGATATCCAAGGCTGCGGAGCGCCGTCTGCATACGGGAAAGATAGGGCGCAAAGGAGATCTCCTCCCCCGCAGGCTCAAGAAAGGTGTACATCACGTTGCCGCGGTCGGCATAGACGGCACCGCCGCCGGACAACCGCCGGACGATGCGGATGTTGTTTGCCTCCGTGTAGGCAAGATTGACCTCCGCCCGCAGGTTCTGATATTTTCCGATGATGACGGTGGGATCGGCCTGCCAGAGAACAAAAACTGTGTCCCCGAGCTTCTTTTCCATGGAAAAATAGTATTCCAGCGCAAGATTCCAGGCAAGATCGTAGCAATCGGTACGGATAAGGATCATCGGCTCGTCTCCTTAACCTCCAAGGCGCGCACCGCCGCCTCATCGGGGGTGACGTACGCCGTTTCATAGACGTGGTAGATAACAAAGCCGGGCTTTGCGCCGGCAGGCTTCTTCAGGTTTTTGACCAGGGTGTAATCCACCGGCACCTGCGCGCCCTGCCGCGCCTTGGAATGCCAGGCAGCGATCATACAGGCCTCGGTAATGCTCGCGTTATCCGGCTTTTCGCCCTCGCATTCGAGAATGCAGTGGGCACCGGGGCTCTTCTGGGTATGCAACCACAGATCGAAGCGTCCTGCCGTGTGCAGGGAAAGCTGGTCGTTCTGGATGTTGGAGCGGCCCACAAAGACCCGCAGGCCCGCCGTGGTGCGGTACTGCAGGGGCGGAAGCCTGACGCTCTTCTCCTTGCGGCGGGATGCCTTGCGTTTGATGTAGCCCGTCTCGGTCAGCTCCTCGCTGACGGCATCGAGATCGGTATCCGTCTCCGCGCGGGCGAGGGCATCCAGCACCGTCTCAAGATAGGCACGCTCCCGGCGTCCCTCGTCGATGATACCGGCAAGGATCTTTGCTGCGTTTTTCTTTTTTGCGTATTCCTTGTAATATTTCTGGGCATTATGCGCCGGAGAAAGGCGCGGATCCAGCCGGATGGTGACCTCTGCTCCCTCCTCGGAATAGGGATCGGGCAGAGTAATCGATTCGGCGCCACGGGGGATCATGTAAAGATATGCGTTAAGGGTGTCGCCGCAGCGCAGAAGCCGCTCGCGATCCTCAGCCGCGGCATATTCCTCCTCCTGCAGAGAGAGCTTCTTTGCAAGCTTTGCATCGGCGGCAGTAATGATCTTCAAAAGCGAACCTCCCCTGCGCTCCATGCGCTCCGCACGGTCGCGTCCGGCGTAGAACTCGGACAGCAGCTCGCCGATGTCTCCGTAATCGCGGGTGATCGCCCCAAGTCCGTACTGACGGATGGGCACAACGGCATAATCCATCAGCTTTCCGGTCGACCGGTCACGCAGGATGCAGCCCTCCGTTTTATCGGCGGCAAAGGCTTCCATCATCCGCCTGAAGGCAAAAACGAGCCGGTCGATGCCGTCGGCATCCAGCGCAGAAAAGGCGGCAGTGGTATCACCGCAGGCCGTGTGGGCAAGCTCGCGGGTATAGACGGGTGTCAGACCGAAAAAGGTGGAGGAAAACCACTTGTCGATACGGCCGGAGGGGGTTGCACCGGCGATCATCTCCCGCAGCTCCGTATCCGTGATACGGGTGGGGTCCTTTCGGTCAGGCAGGGGCGGATAGCGGTAGAAAAGTCCCGGCATCAGGGGGCGCAGCGCGCCCTCATCCGGCTCGATGCGGTGCAGGCAGTCCAGAATACGTCCCTCGGCATCGCAGAGGATGATATTCGCCGCCCGTCCCAGCGCCTCGCAGTGGAGGGTCTTGACGGAGATATCTCCCATCTCATCGCACACCTGAAAGCGCAGAGAGAGCAGCCGCTCTGGGTACTCCGTGGTCTCCGCGCCGAGGAAACGGCCGCCGAGAAGATGCTTCCGCAAAAGCATGCAGAAGTTCGGCGGCACGTCCGGATTCTTGCGCGGCTCGGTCAGATACTGCACCCGGGGGTGATTGGCATTGGCAGAAATCAGCAGGCGCACCGTCTCGTGCCGTCCGCGCAGGGTGAGTACAACCTCCCAGCGCTCCGGCTGGGCGATCTTGTCCACCCGGCACTCCGCGAGGCGTTCCGTGCAGTCTTTGGCAAATTTTCGTATGGTAAACGCATCAAAAGGCATAATTAAACCTCAAATTATCAGAAATGGATCACCGGATCCCGGTCGCTCTCCGACGCGAGGATCTCCGCGCCGCTGGGCGCAAGCAGCTTCCGCAGGCGGGGCAGCACCACCGCCTCCGTGGCAAAGTGTCCTGCATCGACAAGGGTGATGCCCCACTCCTCGGCATCAAGAAACGCGTGGTGACGGCAGTCGGCGGTGACGAAGGCATCCGCCCCGCCGCGCACCGCCGCCGCGAGAAATTCCGAGCAGGAGCCGCCGCCCACCCAAACGCGGCGGATGGGGCGGCTTCCGCAAACGGCACGTACGCCCGGCGCGCAAAGCTTTGCCTTTACTTCCCGGCAGAACTCCTCCGGGGCGATGCTCTCGCCCAGCTCACCCTTGCGGATCAGTCCGCTTTCCTCCGCCGGAGCGATGCCGTTCAGTCCAAGGGTCTCCGCAAGGGCATCGTTCACGCCGCCGGCAGCGCGGTCGAGGTTGGTATGCATGGCAATCAGGGAAATTCCACTTTTGAGCAGAAGGGACAGTTTATCTGCCGCCGGATCTCCGCAGACAAAGCGCTTCATGCCCGTAAACGGGAAGGGATGGTGGGTGACGATGATATCCGCCCCGCGCTCCCGGGCCTCCTCCACTACGCGCATAGAGGGGTCCAGCGCCACGAGGATGCGACGCACCTCCGCACCTCCGTCGCCCACGAGCAGGCCGGGATTGTCGTATTCCTCTGCCCGCTCCACCGGCGCAAAGGCATTGAGAAGCTCAAAGATTTCCTGTACCGTCATTGTTCCACCAGCTTCCGGATGTATTCGATATGTGCGGCAAGCTCCCTGGCCTCGTCCTCCCGCCCTTCGGCGGCACGAAGGCCGTCAAGGCGTTTTGCAAGTCCGTCAAAGACCCGCGCGACGTAAGGATCCCGTTCCTCCGCTGGCAAGGCCAGCAGGGCGGGACTGAAATAGGGACAAAGGGGCGAGCCGTCACCCTTACCGTTCCATTCCGCCCGGAATGCAACGTAAAGATGCCCGCGGTCGTGCACGACGCGCTCTTCTGTTATGGCAAATCCCTGTTCGGATAGCCACAGGCGCAGGGTGTCGGTGTGGGACTGGGGCTGCAGCACCAGTGTGTGCCGTCCGTCCGCGATCCAGGGCGCCGCCTGCAGGATCTCCCGCATGGTGTCACCGCCCATACCGGCCAGAATGACGCAGTCGGTCTCCTCCGGCGCGATGCCGGAAAGCCCGTCCCCCAGCCGCAGCACAATGCAGCCGTCCATACCTGCGGCACGGACGTTTTCCCGTGCCGCGGAAAGCGGCCCCTCCCGTACATCGGAGGCGATACAAGCAACCGCGATGCCGCTTTCTACAAGATGCAGAGAGAGATAGCCGTGATCGCAGCCGATATCCGCAACACGTGCGCCCGGCGGCACAAGCCCTGCCACGGCGGCAAGACGGGGGGAAAGCTTCATGGCGTACCTCCTGCAAAAATTCTGTTTCTCCGCTTATTTTACCACGGATGAAGCCGCTTGGCAACGAGATAGAATAAATATACCCCATAGCGGAGGTATTTCTTTTTCGGGCATAGCCCGGTCAACCGGTTTGGCGGCTCCCCTTGTCAGGGGAGCTGGCGGCGGCTGCCGCCCAAGG
>JAFYLV010000115.1 GCA_017556885.1 Clostridia bacterium
ACAGTGGCGGACCGGTAAGGTCAGCCACTTTTTTACTGTTCTCTTTCTTTTTTGCGGATTTCCCGCAGAAGCCGTATCAGCAGTCCGCCCGCAAGCAGCGCCGCAAGGGCATTGACACCGACGAAGTTAAACCAGATACCGTCCAGATCAAAGCTCCAAAGTGCCCCAAGCAATACCACAGGGAACACGAAAGCCGTTGCCACCGACAGAACCGTTGCCTGCAGGGGTTTCCCAATGGCACTGAAGAAGCTCTGCGTCGTCACCGCGATCCAGCGGAAGAGATAGGCAAAGCAGAAAAGCCGTATCGCATGGGTAGACATGGTAAGCAGGCGCACATCTTCCGCGTTGACAAACCAGGATGCCACCAGATCCGGGAAGAAAAAGAGGAAGGATGTAGATACAAGACCGATGACCGCCGTTCCCGTGAAGGCACATCCGGCGATTTTCTTTACTCTGCCGTAGTTTTTTGCTCCCCAGTTGAATCCAAGCGCCGGAGAAAGGGAATCTGCAACACCGTAAAGAAGCGGCCAGCAAAGATCGCTTGCATACATCAGCACCGCATATACGGCCACCGCCGTGGTTCCGCCGCCCTCGCCGAGAAGCTTCAGGCCGAGGGTCATCAGGGAGATATTGACGAGAATGGAGGTCACACGTCCGGAAATATTGCTTAAAAACACCGGAGAGCCGCAGGCGGCGATCTCACGGAGTATGGCAAAGCTGAACTTCGGGCGCGCAAATTTCAGAAGTGCCTCCCCGCGGATAAAGGGGATCATGGCGATAATGGCACAGCCCGACATAGATAGGGACACCGCCAGCGCCGAGCCCACCACATCCATATGGCAGACCAGCAGCAGGAAGGCAAGCAGGCCCATGGTGACGAGGTTTGAGCCGACGTTGATGATCATGCTCGTCTTGACGAAGCCGCTGATGCGCAGGAAGTTATCCGCCGCAAAAAAGAGAGTTGCCAGCGGACCGCAGAGGGCACAGGTACGCAGGTATTTGACGGAGGTGACGAGCAACTCGCCGTCCGCACCCATCATCCGGGCCAGCGGCTCCGCCGCAAAGAACATGATGCTTCCCATCAGCACCGCCGCAAGAAAAATCATAATGACCGCACAGGAAAAAACGTTGTTTGCCGTGTCGTGGTCTCCCTTTCCCAGCGCGATGGATATAGGGGCTGAGGCACCCACACCGATAAGATCCGCCAGGGAAAAGTTGATCATCACCAGCGGCATGGCGATATTGATGGCGGCAAAGGCGCTCTCTCCAAGGGTCTGGCCGATGAATATGCCTTCCACGATGCTATACAGAGACATAGCAAACATGCTGATCATGCCGGGCATCGCCACTACAAAAAATAGCCGCCACGGCTTCATCGCGGCATACATTTCTTCTGTCGGGGTTCTCATAACCGATTTTTCTCCATCCTGATATTGCGTCTTCATTTGAAACCTTATATAGTATAGCGGTTATGCCAACAATGTCAAGCGATAAAAGAGAGAAGCCTCACGGCTTCTCTCTTTTATTATACCTATTTCAGATATCCAGCTCAATGGGCTTATCCAGCTCCTCGGAGACGTATTTCCCATCCTTTTTTCGCTGACGGACGCATTCCGTCAGCAGATATTCGATCTGCCCGTTGACCGAGCGGAAATCGTCCTCCGCCCAGGCGGCAATGGCGGCATAGAGCTTTGCCGACAGCCGCAGCGGCACCTGCTTCTTATCCCCGTCCATCAATACAGGCTTCCGGAATTGACCACGGGCTGTGCATCATGGTTGCCGCAGAGCACCACCAGGAGGTTGGAGACCATGGCTGCCTTGCGCTCCTCATCCAGATGCACAATTTCCTTCTCGGAAAGGCGCTCCAGCGCCATTTCCACCATACCGACGGCACCGTCCACGATCATCTTGCGGGCATCAATGATGGCGGAAGCCTGCTGACGCTGCAGCATGACGGCGGCAATCTCCGGAGCATAGGCAAGATAGGTGATCCGCGCCTCGATGATCTCGAGACCCGCGGCAGCCACCTTCTGCTGGATCTCCTCCTTGATGCGGCCGGCCACCACTTCGCTGGAGCCGCGCAGGCTGCCTTCGTCGGCCACTCCGTCACCGGTGGTGTCCACGTTGGGCGCGATGTCATAGGGATACAAACGTACGATGTTGCGCAGGGCGCTGTCGCACTGCAGAGAAAGATATTCCTTGTAGTTGTCCACCTCAAAGACGGCCTTCGCGGTGTCCACCACGCGCCAGATAACGGCGATACCGATCTCCACGGGGTTACCGAGGCAGTCGTTGATCTTCTGACGGCTGTTGTTGAGGGTCATGGCCTTCAGGGAAATTTTCTTGTTGACGATCTCCGCCTGCTGCGCACCCGAAGCCCCTACAACCACACGCTTGGGAGCGTTGTCTACATCGCCGCTCTGGTTGAGCTTGGTCTTTGCCGCAGGATTAACGGCGGTGCAGAAGGGATTGACGAAGAAGAAACCGTCCCCCTTCAAGGTGCCGACATACTTGCCAAACAGGGTGAGCACCAGCGCCTCCTGGGGGCCAACGACCTTAAGACCCAGCAGGGGGATCCAGCCCAGGCACATCCAGATCATGCTGACAATAAAGACCGGAAGACCCGCAACGGCCACGCCTGCATCCATCATCATCCCGCCGAAGACAATACCGGCGACGGCCACCAGCCAAAGCAGAATGGTCAAAAGCATGACAAGCATGCCGTTTTTCTTCCGGTTTAAAACGATTTCTTTCAACTCAGTTTCCTCCTGTCATTCTTGTTGATATCTAAATGATATCACAACGATATTCCTCTGTCAAGAAATTTCTGTAAAAAACCGGGCAGCAGAAATCTGCTGCCCGGTTTTCGGGATATGAACTCTTGGATTATTCGGTGACGACTTCCGCGTCGGCGGCATTCTTCTTGGTGGACTCAATACCGTTGAGGCAGCTGTCCTCAGCCTTGTAGCCCTCGCTGACAGCGATGATCTCACCGTTGGTGGCCTTCAGGCGGAAGCGGTACTCACCGGCCTTGTCGGTGTAGACCTCGAACTTGGGATGCTTGACGGTCTCATAGCCTTCCTTGGTCTGGTTCTCGATGCCGGCAACGGGGGCATTCTTCTGCACGCTCTCAACACCGTTCTTGCAGGCGGCGAGGGTAGTGTAAACCTCCGAGGTGGCAACGACCTGTCCGTTTCCGGCCTTCAGATCGAACTTGAAGCCCGATGCGGTCTCACGAATGACAAACTTACCCATGTTTCTTTCCTCCCAATTTTTAAATAGGTATATGTTTATTATACGGATTATTTTACAGGATTACAAGAGGTTTATGCTAAATCGATCCGAACTTCGCCGCAAAGTCGGCGAACGCATTCCACATCGGGCGCATCGGTACCGGGCAGCATGACGGAGGCCGCGCCCATGGCCATGCTGAGCCGCACCGTCTCTTCCGCCCCAAGCCCCCGCTCCGCGGCAAAGGCCAGCGCCGCCACCATAGAATCACCGGCGCCGACGGTGCTCTTTACCGGCACCGAAAGAGGCTCCGCAGAGAAGCTGCCCTCCTCGGTGAGGAAGATCGCGCCTGCGCCGCCGCGGGAAATGACTACCCGGCCGACGCCCGCCGCGCGAAGTGCCTCGCCCGCCCGGAGCAAAGCTGCCGGGTCCTCCGCATCCACCCCCGCAAGGGCGGCAAGCTCCTCGTGATTGGGCTTGATGAGCCAGGGTTTCTGTGCAAGACCCAGGCGCAGCGCCTCACCGTCCGCATCCAGAATGACCCGGGCACCGCAGGCCGAGAAGCGGGCACACCACGCGGCGTACAGACCCTTGTCCGCCCCGCGGGGCAGACTGCCGGAAAGGATAACGGTATCTCCCGGGCGGAGTTTTTCCGCAATGCGCTCCCGCAGGCGCGCAAGCACCTCCTCCGGAACCTCCGGCCCGGGCTCGTTGATATCCGTGTTCTCACCGCGGAGAGGATCTGCGATCTTCAGATTGGTGCGGGTCTCCCCCGGCACCTCCTCGCAGAGCACGCCGATGCCCGCGCTCTCCAGATATTCCCGGCACTTCCGCCCCGCGCCGCCCGCAAGGATCACGGCGGCGGTGCTTTCCGCACCAAGGGCGCGCAGACAGCGGCTGACGTTGATGCCCTTGCCGCCCACGTCCTCCCGCAGGCTTTCAATGCGGTTGAGCGTCCCGGCACGGAAGCCGGATATGACCGCCGTCTTGTCGATGGCGGGATTTAACGTAACTGTGTAGATCATCGTTTTCTGCCTCCCGGATAGTTCCCTTTTATTGTACCACTCCGTCCCGCGTTTCGCAAGAAAAAAGGCAGAGGGCGGCACACCTGCCGCCCTCCGGGGATATCATCTTATTTTCTGCCGCAGCCCTTGTCGTAGCCGGGGTTGCAGGCATAGAGATTGCGGGAATTGAGATGATCCTTGACCATGCCGAGAGCTTCGCCAAAGCGCTGGTAGTGCACGATCTCCCGCTCCCGGAGGAAGCGGATGGGATCGATAACGTCGGGATCGTCCATCAGACGGAGGATGTTGTCATAGGTGGTACGCGCCTTCTGCTCCGCGCCCATGTCCTCGTGCAGATCGGTGATGGGATCGCCCTTGGACTGGAAGGTGGAGGCACAGAAGGGCATACCGCTGGCCGCCTGCGGCCAAACACCTACGGTGTGATCCACAAAATAATCCGCAAATCCCTGGGCCTTGATCTGCTCCGGGGTCAGGTCACGGGTGAGCTGGTGCACGATGGCGCAAACGATCTCGAGGTGGGCAAGCTCCTCCGTGCCGATATCGGTCAGAAGACCTGCCACCGGGCGGTAAGGCATGGCAAAGCGCTGGGAAAGATAGCGCATACTGGCACCGAGCTCGCCGTCGGGACCTCCGTACTGGGTGATGATGATCTTGGCCGCCGCCGCGTTGGGGCATTTGATCTTAACGGGGTACTGCAGCCGTTTCTCATAGGTCCACATCTCTTACGCCTCCTTTTCCCAGGGCCAGGGGCCCTCCACCCAGTTCCATCCGGTGCGACCGCCGGCGCTGTAGGAAACAATGGGACCGACGTTCATGCGGTATTCCTCCAGAAGCGCCTCCCGCTTCTTTCGCAGGGTCACGAATTCTGCCAGCGCCTCCCCGTTTTCGGGGTGGGTATCCAGATAGAGCCGCAGTTCATCCATGGCAAAGCTTACCTGATCGATGGCACCGAGCAGGGTACGCGCATTTCCGTTTGCGTTATACACGGCGCACCTCCCGTCCCGCCTCAAAGGGCAGATCCAGCGCCTCAAAGAGTGTCCCCCGGCAGAGCGCCTTCTCCAGGGGATAAAGCTTTTCAAACCGTTGGGAGGGCACAGTCGCAAAGGCCAGCGTCAGATTGCATCCGCCGGCATTGTTCTGATACATACGTTGTCTGCATCCTTTCCGAAAGCATTGATGGAAGCGGCCGCCTCATACCATTCTATGCCCCGAACACCGCCGCAGCGCATTTACGGGCGGCGCGGTGATTTCCATGCTCTTTTTTGGATGAAAGGTTGTATTTCCACCGGGGGTTTGTTATAATTCTCCTGAAAGGACAGTTTCGTCCGCACACTTTCCAACTTTTGATTCTGATATATTTTCGGAGGTAACATCTCATGGGTGAATTCAACGGCATGCCTTACAAGAGCCTTGGCGGCAGCGGCCTGAAGGTATCCAGCGTCGGACTGGGTACATGGAAATTCGGCTATCCGGAGACGGGAGATGCCTCCCGTGTCGGCCGCGAAGAAGCCTTCCGTATTTTTGACCGTGCGCTGGAACTCGGCGTCACCTTCTGGGACACCGCCAACCGCTACAATTTCGGCACCGGCAACTCCGAGCGAGTGCTCGGCGAGTGGTTTGCCGCCCATCCCGAAAACCGCCGGGATATCGTCCTTGCCACCAAGCTTGCCGGCGAGATGGACGGAAAGACCCCCAACCATGCCGGGCTTTCCCGCACCAATATCATCGAATCGGTCTATGCCAGCATGGATCGTATGAATCTTGACTATATTGACCTGCTCTATTTCCACTGGCCGGATCCCACCACCCCCCTTGAGGAAAGCCTGGAGGCGGTGGAGGATCTCGTACGGGAGGACATCGTCCGCTATTTTGCCGTGTCCAACTATACCGTCGACGGCATTCGGGAGATCCTGCGCATCTCCGGACAGATGTCCCGCCGCTGCCGTCCCGTAGCCATTCAGAACCGCTACGATATCATCGCAAAGGAGGCGGCCGACAAGCCCGGCGTGCTCTCTCTCTGTGCTGAAGAAGGGCTTTCCTACATTGCCTGGAGCCCCCTTGCCTGCGGACTGCTCACCGGCCGCTATAACGATCCTGCCGCCGTCGGTGCCGGTAACCGTCTGGTGGATGAAAACACCCTTGCCGCCTACGGCCCGGAGGTGTTTGAAAAGCTCCGCGCCCTCGCGGAGATCGCCGCCGCAGAGGGCGTTTCCATGTCTCAGCTCACCCTTTCCTATATGATGACCCTGCCCGGCATGGGCCCGGTCATTCCCGCCGCCTCTACCGTTGCCCAGCTGGAGCAGAATGCCCTCGCCGGCAAATACGTGCCCTCGGCGGAGGTCTGCGCCCGCATCCGTGCCATCGTCGGCTAAAAGGAGTTTGAAAGATGAAGAATTTCGGCTTTGAGCGCATTCTCACCTCCGGAGATTACGACCATCAGCTGACCTGCACAAACGTTTTCTCCTGCGATTCCCGGGAGATCCTTTACGATACCCGTACCCAGGGACGCAATCCGGATGCCTCCGTCATCGAATCCGTCAACTGCGAGAGCGGTGAGATCCGCCTGATCTACAAAAATGATACCGGCGCCCGGGGTGCCGTGGTCACCTGCCACCCCACCGAGCGCAAGGCCTGCTTCATCAAGGGACTGGATCATCCGGAGATCAACGGAAGATACCACCTCACCTGCCGCCAGGGCGGCATCGTGAGCCTTGACGATATGTCCGATTTCTGCAATATCGATGCCCGTGATGTCCACGCCCCCTTCACCCCCGGCGCACTGCGCGGCGGCTCCCACGTACACGTTTTCTCCCCGGACGGAAAGTATATCAGCGACACCTACGACGATGCCGTCTGCCACCGCCTGCGGTTGGAGCACGACGGCCCGGAGGGGGAGGCAAACCTGCGTAACGTGCAAATAAACATCCTCGGCCGCCCCGTTTCCGTTCCCGATCTTCCCGGCAACCACAGCGGTTCCGCCTTCACCTATGTGGCGGCACGGCTCCACTCCGATCCGAAGCCCGGCTCCGATGAGATCCGCACCTGCGAGGAGGAGACCTTTATCGGTCAGAACGGCTATGTGGATGCCTGCGGCGTCCGCCATGCCCACGCCCTTGCCGCCATCGGCGAGGTTCGCAATGCCGACAACGAGCCCGTGCAGGAGGTCTATATCATCCACCTGCCCGAGGGTGAGATCCGCGACAGCGACGGTCCTATCGTCGGCACCCCCACTACCCGTCCGCTGCCGCCCGCCGGCTGCGAGCAGATCCGTCTGACCCATCTCTCCGAGCGGAAGATCCCCGGCATCCGCGGCACCCGTCACTGGCTGCGCACCACCCCCGACGGCCGTTGG
>JAFYLV010000116.1 GCA_017556885.1 Clostridia bacterium
CCGAATCCGAGAAGCAGGAAGCTCTCGTATAATCATACATAAAACACGAACGAGGTTAGATCCGATGAAAATAACGTTTATAGGCAACAGCGACGTATCAATCTGCAATTACCGCCACGAGCTTATCACAAAGCTCCTCGTCGGGCGGTGACTCCCGGGAGAGCCCGGAGAACAACCGGTCAAATTCTTCGGCATCGATCATGCAGGGAATGTCATTGTTCCAGCCGCAGGTGCCGCCGGTGTTCCGGATCAGGTTTACCCCTTCCGGAAGTCCAAGATCTTCCAACATGGCGCGAGCCCGGTGAAGCAGGGTCTTAAGGGTGTTTGCTGGGTTTGCGGAATCTTCATTTTCCCATAAAACATCGATCAGATCGTTTTGTGTTACGGTGCGGTTTCGGTTGGAGATGAGATAGGCGATCAATGTCCAGATCTTCTTGGAGCGGCTGCCACTGCTTGCGCAGGTGCGGTCGCCGTAAGAGACGGAAATCTCGCCGAAAAGCCGAATCTTCAGAACTGGCTCGTGCACACAAAACACCTCCGATCAAAAAACAATTCGGGTTTAAGTATACAACCAAACAGGGGCAAAGTCAACGGAAAATGTGCATGCCGTCGCCGACTTGTAACCCAAATGAAACCGTAGCGGGTTATAATATGCCCAAAAAGTAAAGAAGGAGGCTGAAAAATTGTCTTTGCAAACTCCTGCATTTATTCCAAGAGATATGCGAAGCTCCGTGCTTCGGGTTTATTTGTATAAGGATAAAAATCCGAAAGGATATGTATTCTCTCCGTGGACCGGTGAGCGGCACCGCTTTTCCAGTACCATGGAACTCCTGCTTTGCCTTGAAGGACTGTTGGACGAGCGGAAAACGCCGCGTCCAACCACGGAACTGCGGGGAAAGAGGGAGCTGTACTGTCCGGGAAGCGAGGATGATCCGGACGGAACGCCGGTGGCCTCCTTTAAGATAGATGTGTTATTTCGTTACAATTCCACATGGCAAGGAAACCTTTTATGGATCGAAGCGGGTCAGGAAGCCCAGTTCCGCAGCGTTTTGGAGCTGCTGGTCCTCATTGATAATGTATTGTGCGGCGCGGCATAGTGCGCCGGAACGGGAGATACCCGGGAGACTGTGATAAGTGGATCACGGTCTCCCGGGCATTGCTCTTTACATGGTCAGCTCACCGCCGTCGGATCGTAGAAGCTGCAATACCTGCGCCTCGGAACCGGTGGCGGCATCGATATAGACAAGGAATTCCCGGTCTCCCTGTTTTGCGTGAAATTCATAGCACAGACGCTCAAGTTTTCCGGAGGTGGGGATAACACATAAACGGGAGGAAAGAACTTCAAAGCCGTCGTAGAGGCTTTTGCGGGCAGCCTCTTCGGTCACGGTTGGCACCAGTGCCCGTGCTTTGTGATTGGAAAGATAGCCTCGCGCCTCGGCATAGCATAGTCCGCCGTCGGTAAGAGAGATGCCGATCTGTACGAGATCGGGATACAGACGGATATCGCCCTTCACGGCGGCAAAATTGACATAGAGTACGCCGCCCTCCTCGTAACGGTAGGTGGGCTCAAGTCCGGAGAAACCCAGAGCGGCGGCGGCACGCTCCGCGGCGGAGATACCTTCTTCGTGGGAAAGGGTTGCATCACCCTCTTCCCGGTCACAAAGCAGAAGCAGAATACCGCCGCCGTGTTTTGAAATCTGCAGACTGACCTCTCCGCGGGAGGTCTTGATGGCAAAGCACCAGGCAGGCAGCGTACCGCCGGCCTCACCGAGAGGCGTGACCTGTTCGGCGGGGACAGAAAACAGTTTTGCAGCGCGGCTTCGGGCGGCATCCGCAGTTATAGGCTCCGGATTTGCCTCCACACAGGCGGGCGTAGCGGAGAGAATATGATCGCTGAAAGGCCCGTCATAAAGCAATACCGGACTTTCCGGAAAGTCGGCTTCCATGGACATGACGGCATCGGAAAGCCCGGCGGCTTGACCGGCTGCGGTGCGGAAAAAGGCCGGATCCAGATCGGCAGCGGCAGGATCCTGCAGCGCGGAGGTGACGTTTGCCGAGATCGAGGAAAGGGCGGCAAGGTTTTCGCGATCGTCGGGATTCAACACTTCTCCTGCGGCGGCGCGCCGAAGGAGGGAGTAGGCAAAATCGCCGACCCGGTTAATATAAGATTCAAGACCTTCGAATTCGGAACCGTTTACGGGCAGAGATTCCAGACACTGTTCGGCAGCGGAGGCATGCATCCACACATTTGCGGCAAGCAGACTTTGGCTTTCGGTCGCACTGCAAACCGAAAGCTTTTGCAGGGCAGAATCCATCTGGGAAAGATCGGAGGAAAGCTGGGCATAGACCCGCCGGTAGCCGGCATCCAGTTCATCCGTATGCCGGGAAACGCGGATCCAGCCAATGACGGCAAAGGCGGCAGCCACGACGGCTGCAGCAAGGGCAAAGGTGACGGCGCGTATGGCGCTTCTTTTGGTCATGGTAAATCCCTTTCGTGAAAAAATAGCGGAAACGGGATTAGTATTTGCCATTTGCGGCAGAATATGATGAAACACAAAAAGTGCAGGTGGATTTTTTGAAGGAAAACTGCCCGTGGGGAATCGTTCCGCTGGCTGCAGCAGAGGGACTTCTATCGGTTATGGCGCTGGCGCTGCCGGATGGTCTTATACTCTGCGATGCTGCCCGGGCCGTATGCGCCGCAGTACTTGCCCGCAGAGAAAAGGAAAAAAACATCGGCGGTGCCGGACTGTATGCCTTTTCAGCCTTGTGGCAGATGGTGTTTTCAGGCACGTGGCGCATTCCCCTGATATGCGCGGCTCTCGGCGAGGGTCTCATCCTTGCGGGAATGATACTTTCCGGCCGCAATACGCGGAAGCGGATCGTGCTGCAGACGATGAATGCCTGGCTCGCAGGCCTTTCCGCGATGCTTCTCGTGGGAAGTGACGGTATCCTTGTTCACCGCATGGTGCGGGGCGCGATACACGCGGCCTGTGCCGCCGCGACGGGATTGTCGCTTTTGCATACGGAAAAACCCGACCCGCAAAAATAGCAGGTCGGGTTCGCTTACAGGAGACCGCACAACGTATACAGTTTTTGTATACACGGTGCTTTGTATGCCATATATCCGTCTATATCCGCAGGGAAGAGGTGCGCGGCCTCTTCCTTTACGGCGCTATACTCTAGGACGGCCTCCGGGCAACGCCGAAGAAAATCGCGGAAGGTGATATGCCGGCGAAGTTCCTCGGAATCGGCCGGACAGACGTACAGATGATGCTTTAGCAGATGGGATTTGTCCGAATAGGCAAAAGCTTCGCGGCCGGGGATGCCGAGGTCACCCTCATGAATATAGCCAATGCCGGCGAGCGCATCTTTTACGGCAGGAAATACGGAATCGTCCCGGATAACGATGTCGATATCGATGCAGGGCTTCGCGGAGAGCCCCTCCACCGCGGTGCTGCCAACGTGCTCTATGGATAGAGCCAGATCACCGAGGGCGACCGAGAGCTCGGATCGGATGGCTTCAAAGGCGTCTTTCCATTTTGGATCGTAAGGAAGAACGGTAACTTTGGCTGTTTTCATAACAATGCTCCGTAAGAAATAACAGGCACAGCGGTTTTGCTGTGCCTGTTTGTAAAATCAGTTTCCGTAATCGATGAAGCGGCAGGCGGCAAGAGCTGCCACGGCGCCGTCGGCGGTGGCGGTGGTGATCTGCCGGATGGACTTTGCGCGGCAGTCGCCGGCAACGTAGACACCGGGGGTCACTGTGGTGCAGGCCTCATCGGAGTCGAAATAGCCCCAATCGTTGCAGGCGGCGAGGTCGGCAAAGGCGGCATTGTTTGGAACAAGACCGATGCAGACAAACATGCCGTCCACGGAGAGCTCAGAGGTTTCACCTTCAGCATTCTTCAGCTTCAGGCCGGAAAGTCCGTCGTCACCGAGAAGCTCTTCCACCACGGTGCCGTAGATAAAGGACACGTTGTCGCGTGCCTTGAGGATCTCGGCAAGCTTTGCCTCGCCGGTCAGGTGATCCAGGTTCTGAATAACGGTGACGTGGCTTGCGGTCTCGGAGAGCAGAACGGCCTCCTGCAGGGCGGAGTTTCCGCCGCCGATGACGGCGACGCGCTTGCCGGCATAGAAAGCGCCGTCACAGACGGCACAGTAGGAAACGCCGCTGCCTTCCAGCTCTTCCTCGCGGGGAAGACCGAGGGTGCGGTGCTTGACACCGGTGGCAAGAATGACGGCCTTGGCATCAAAGTCGCCGCCGTCGGTGTGTACGGTGAAGCCTGCGTCGGTTTTTGCAATGCCTTCTGCGGCGACAAGCTCCACCTCGGCGCCCTGAGCAAGAACCTGTTCCACCATGACGTCGGCAAGCTCGGTGCCGCTTACGGTGGCAAAGCCGGGGAAGTTTTCGATCTTGGGGGAATGGGTGATCTGTCCGCCGAAGGAATCCTTTTCGAGAATGAGCACGCTCTTGTTTGCGCGGCGGGCATAAAGGGCGGCAGTCAGTCCGGCAGGGCCGGAGCCGACGACAATAATATCATGCATATCCTTGTTCCTCGATTCAAAGAAAAGAGGCCCCGGAGGTTTACCGGGGCCTCTCTCGGTTTTTTAGTTCTTGCCGTTGAGATATTCGCGGATGGCGGCAACGCCTGCGATCTTGGTGGCGTTATCGCCCTGCATCAGAACCAGCGTCGGTGCCTGACGGAGACCGAGGCTCTCGGCCAGCTCGCGGTTTTCGTCAACGATGAGCTTCTCGAAGGCGACGCCGGCCTTCTCAAGCATCGCTGCGGCAACCTTGCAGTTGGGGCAGGTCTTGGTGGCGAAGAGGATGACACGGTCCTCGGCGGTGGGGGCTGCGGGAACGGCGGCTGCAGGGGTGCAGCATCCGCCCTCCACCATCACGGGACGGCCGTGGGTCAGGTGGGAATTGCCGATGTCGTAAACCTTGCGGTCTGCGTATTCCTGGCTCTTACCGTCGTTCCAGTTCTGGACCGGGCGGTAGTAACCGGTGATGCGGCTGTAGACCTCGGTCTTCTCGCCGCAGCGGGGGCAGGTAAAGTGCTCGCCGGCGATGTAACCGTGCTCG
>JAFYLV010000117.1 GCA_017556885.1 Clostridia bacterium
GCAGCCACCCAAACAGGAAACTACCGATACGCGTCCAAAGGGACTCTGTTTTGACGGGTACGGGGGCATCTTCTGCCGCATACAGAGGAATCAAGGCAGATTCGCAGCCGCCTGAAACAATTTTAGCCGTACCGATTTGTGTTCCCCGACAGATGCCTGGATAGACAAACCTCGGCAGTTCATAGCAGACCGTCAGTTTATCCGCTAAATAGGTAGGAACGGAAATACGGATACCTCCAAGCGGCGCACATAAAAGCTCACCGCCACCCGCCAAGGGAAGCTTGCGGGAGATATCGGAGTAGGAAAAGAATGCGGTGGTCTGCAGACTTTCCGCGTAATTATACATTGTTATATGGTCATCCCAGTCATCCGGTGCATTTAGGGTAACTGCAACGTAGCGACGGCCACAAATAACGGCGGTGGACACAAGGCAACGTCCGGCCGCCTTGGTATACCCGGTTTTCCCTCCGTCACAGGCAGGAATCCGATCCAGCAGCTTGTTATGATTGGTCATATACCGGGAGCCTGAAGAATAATTTTTTGTGGAAAGGATCTCCATCAAGCGCTCATTCTTCGACGCGGCACACATCAATCGCGCAAGATCAGCCGCAGACGAGAGATGTCCATCCGCCGGCATTCCGTGAGGGTTTACAAAAACTGTATTCGTCATTCCAAGTTCTGCGGCCATCTTATTCATCCGCAGGACGAAGGAATCCAACGTTCCGCATAAGCCTTCTGCCAATACGACCGCCGTATCGTTTGCGCTTTCAAGCAGCAGGCCGTACAGTAGTGTCTCCCCATCGATAAGTTCCCCTGTCTGCAGATACAAAGATGAGCCACCGACAGAGACCGCAGCACTCGATACCTCAAAGATATCGTCGGATCGGATCCCGAGTTCAAGCGCCACCAATGCCGTCATGAGCTTCGTCGTGCTCGCCGGCGCTGCAGGAACATCCGAATCTTTTTCAAACAGGATATCACCGCTTGCAACGTCCATCAGGATGGCTTTGTTTGCCGAAAGCTCCAAAGCAGTGCACGGATACAGAAAGATCAGCAAAAGGACTGTAAATATAACGAATCTGCGTAGGAATCTCAAAAGAAACACCGCCCAAAATCAAAGTCTGTGCTTTAATTATACAGGCGGTGTTGGTTTATTATTCTTCCTGCGGCTTATTCTTCTTCAAATCGCGGATGAGCCCGACAATGCGTTCTGCCGCAACAGGTACAGCATCTACGGCCTGAACATACGGATTGGCTTCCCCGCCACCGGAAACAGGCATCATGCGAACACTGCCTTTTTCATAAACGATGAAGCTGACAGGCTTGACGGAGATCCCGGCACCGCTTCCGCCGCCAAAATGAACGCGGGCAGGCTCTTTTCCGAAATCCGATCCGCCGCCGGCAAGACCAATGGTGACCTGCGAAACAGGAACCACGGTCACATCCTCGGAAAAGGCAATGGGCGTACCGATAATGATGTCGGCATCCACAAGCTCACGAACCTTTTCCAGGGTGGAACGGAGCATATCGCTGATAGGATTCTGGTTCATTTCCTTTTACCTCCGGAGATCTGAATTTTACGTTTCAGGTAGGATGTCAGTATGGGCAGGACTGCGATCAGCAGCTTAAATGCGCAGCTTCGTACATCTGCAAAGAGTAGAACGTCCGGCTTCTCCCCTTCAAAATCCGGCTCGATATCGATACGCGGACGGTGAAAGGTAAAAACACGGTCCAAATGATGCCAGACCATGCCAAAGGCGGCACAGGCAGCACCGAACCATTCTGCGCACTTGGCAGGATCATCCGCAACAATACGAAGACGAAAGTAAAATTTGGGCACGTCGATCGCGCCGAACAGTTTGGGAACACGGAGCAAAACGACACGAAGCAAATCAAATATCTCTGCTGCCGCGTTGCCTTTCCCGGATTCCTGCGCCGGGGCCTGCGCTTTCTTTTCCTTTGTCCTTGCCGGCTTCTTACGCACTCTTCGTGGATAAAGCTTGTACCGTATACCAAGCGCTTTAACGGATACGGAAAGTTTTTCATCTACCAGACGCAGCGATAGCCGGACAGGCAGAAGCAGCAGTGCGGCCAGCAAAACAAGCAAAGAAAGAAGGATATTGAGAACGATCATTCTTCCGTTGTTTCCATTACAGAGTTATCTGTCTCTGCGACGGTCTCCGCAGCCTCATCGATGATCAGCTGCTGCCCCTCATCGTTGAAGCCGGAGATCTCCGGCAGATCGCGCAAAGAAGAAAGGCCAAAACAACGCAGGAAATCATCGGTCGTGCGATATAAAATGGGACGGCCAGGTACATCAAGCCGCCCGGCTTCATAAATCAGACCCTTTTCCGCAAGCATACCGATGGTATAGGATGAGTCAACACCGCGCACCTGCTCCACGTACTGGCGTGTGACCGGCTGCTTGTAGGCAATGATGGCAAGCACTTCCAACGCCGTTGCGGAAAGACTTGGCTTTTTACGGATCTCAAGTGCAAGACGAACATAGTCCGCATATTTTCGCTCAGATATCATCTGCAGACTGTTTTCAAGCCGGATCACACGGATACCGCCGGCACGCTCCGCATAAAGATCGCACAAATCGGCCGACAAGGCTTCCACGCTTGCAAGATCCATATCGAGCGCACGGCAGATACGGTCCAGCGGCACGGGATCGCCGGATGCAAACAGTATACTCTCAATAATCGAGAGGACTTCTCTTGTGGTCATATACGATCACTCCTTTGCATCAGCCGTTGTGGGGCTCTCCGTATTGACAGAGAGGGTGAGATCATCCTCAGACTCCTCCAGCACGATATGCTGGTCCTTACAAAGCTGGAGCACCGCAAGGAAAGTCGCGATAAGTTCACTTTTGGACCGTGCCGCTTTGTAAAGAGAACGGAGGGAAAGATTCTTTTTTGTGCGGAATAGGGTGAGGATTCCGCCGATCTTCTCATCAATGGAGACAACGTCCCGGCTCATGATGGTGGTCATACGGAATTCGGGTTCCTCTTTCAGCTCCTCTTTTCTCTGCATCAGCATGCGCACCGCACCGGACAAAAGATCCGGCGAAAGGCCGTATTTTGCCACCGGGATCGGAGCGAGGGTTTCCTGCTCTCGGACAAAGGAGCCTGCAAAGCTCTCCGCCCGCTCCTGAAAATAGGGGCGGGTGGCTTTAAAGAGCTGATATTCAATAAGGGTCTCAACAAGCTGCTTGCGGGGATCTTCCTCAAGATCCTCATACTTCGGCAGGATCATGGAGGATTTGATGAGAAGAAGCTGCGCCGCCATAACGGAGAACTCGCTGGCAAGCTCGATATTGAAGTCCTCAGCAGCTTTCATATAGGCAAGATACTGCTCCAGGATCTCTGCGACAGGGATATCATAAATATCCACCTTGTTTTTAGAGATCAGGTGCAGCAGCAGATCGAGCGGTCCTTCAAAGACCTCCAGTCGGAAAGTTGGATTCTCCATGCGTTCCCGACTTACCGATTCTGCATTTCGTTTTCAAGGTTCTCCAGTTCCCTGCGGAAGGAACCGATATCCTTGAAGCTTCTGTAGACCGAAGCAAATCGCACGTAGGCGACCTCATCCAGCGTCTTCAGACCGTCCATGACCAACTCACCGATCTGACCGGAAGCAACCTCACGGTCAAGGGAGTTGCGGATGACCTGCTCGACATCGTCAATGAGCTTCTCCAGCTGATTGATGGAGACGGGACGCTTCTCACAGGAACGGAGAAGTCCGCGCAAAAGCTTATTTCGGTCGTAGGTTTCTCTCTTGCCATCCTTTTTGATGACGATGATGGGCAGCGTCTCCACCACCTCGTAGGTGGTGAAGCGCTTGCCGCACTGCTCACATTCCCGGCGACGGCGGATATTATCCGCATCGTCGTTGGGTCTGGAGTCGATCACTTTACTTTTAGGACTGGCGCAAAAGGGACATTTCATGTCAGTAAGCTCCTAAAACAGAGAGGATTTTCAGTGTTTGGGGAACCACTTGCGGAAGGTGCTCCACAGCGGAGAGGCGACGAACACAGAGGAATATGCACCGCAAAGAACACCGATAAGCAGCGGGATCATGAAGTTCTTGATGCTGGGAACGCCCATCACCAGAAGCAGAACGATCATAACGAGGGTGGTGAAGGTGGTGTTAATGGAGCGGCCCATAGAAGCCCAAACGCTCTTATCGACCACATTCTCAAAGGACTCCTTGCGGACAAGGCGGCTCTCCTCACGCACACGGTCGAAGATAACGATGGTTGCGTTGATGGAGTAACCGACGATGGTCAGCGCTGCTGCGATGAAGTTGATGTTCATCGGGAAACGGAAGATGACGTAGAAGGAAAGAATAACGAGAACGTCATGCAGAAGGCAGGCGATCGCAGAGAGACCGGAACGGAAATCAAAGCGGAAGGAAATATAGATGAGGATTCCGATGGCAGCGACGATGGAGGCGGTGACCGCCACGCGCTGCAGGTCCTTACCGATAGTGGGAGAAACGTTGTCAACAGAAAGAAGATCGTCTTCCTGCTTCAGATCATACTTCTCTTCGAGAGCGAGATACACTGCATTTGCCTGGTCATCCGTCAGCTCGGAGGTCTTGATAATGACCTCATCCTTTACAGAACCGTTACCGGTGGACTGAACAGAGGCAGGCTTGATGCCGACAGTCTTATTGACAAGGTCGGAGATCTCGTTGCAGACAGACTGCGTAGCCTCGGTATGGATGGCCACCTGAATGGTGGTACCGCCGGTGAAGTCGATATCAAAATTGAAGAAGGGAGCTCCGAAAAGGGCGCCGATAAAACCGATAAGACCGGGCAGAATCAGCAGCAGGGACAGAAACTTGGTCCACTTAAAGCATTTTGTTACAGAAAACTTCATGGTCAGTTCTCCTCCACTTTCTTAACCTTGGCATACAGGGCAGGCTTTTTCAGGCCAAAGCCGTAGAAGATGTAGACCAGAGCTCTCGTCATAACGATAGCGGTGAACATAGAGATCACGATACCGAGACCGAGAGTCAGTGCAAAGCCCTGGATGGTACCGCTGCCGAGATAATAGAGAACCAGAGCAGCGATGATGGTGGTGATGTTGGAGTCAACGATGGCGCTGGTGGCGCGGTGGAAACCTGCATTGATCGCAGACCGGACGGTCTTGCCGGAGGCAAGTTCTTCCTTAATGCGCTCAAAAATAATGACGTTTGCATCGACCGCCATACCGATGGAGAGCAGGATACCTGCGATACCGGCAAGAGACAGGTTGACGTGAAGAACGCTCATCAGCACGGCAAAGAATGCCACGTAGAAGAGCAGGGAGATGCATGCAGAGAAGCCGGGCAGACGGTAGTAGACGATCATGAAGGCCATGATGATCAGAAGACCGATCATACCGGCGAAGATGCTGGTCTCGAGAGCGCGGTCACCGAGGGTGGCGCCGACGGCACGCAGCTCAATACGCTCCAGAGAGAAGGGCAGCTGACCGGCAGCGATGAGGTTTGCCAGGTTCTTTGCGCTCTCGGCATCAAAGCTGCCGGAGATCACGGCGGACTCGCTTTCGATCTTCTCGTTGACGGCGGGGGAAGAGATCTTCTCACCGTCGAGAACGACGTTAAGGATATTCTCCTTGAGCTTAGATACGGCAGAGGTAACCTCGCCGAACTTTTTGGCATCATTGAGTTCAAGAACAACGTGGTGCACATTCACGCCGGTACCGCTGATGGGACCGTAGTTGGCATAGGCATCCTTGATATCGGAACCGGTCAGATAGACCTTTCCGTCATTGTCTTCAAAGGTGAGCTGTGCGGTGGCACCGAGCAGCTTGATGAGCTCATCGGGATCGGAAACGGAAGGAACGTCTGCACGGAGGCGATCCTCGCCGACCTGATAGACCTCAGCCTCGGTATAGCCGGCATTGGTAAGTCGCGTACGCATGATGGCGATGGCGATCTCCATATCACCTGCGAGGTTCGCAGTGTCATACTTATCGTCGTACTTTGCCTCAAAAGTGACGGAAGAGCCGCCGACCAGATCCAGGCCGCGGCGAATGCCATCTTCCTTATCAGTCACGCTGGCAATCTTAAAGCTGCCGATCTCAAGACCGCAGATCGCAAGATAACCAAGCAGTGCAATGACGAGGATGATGGCAACAAAACCGGTGATTCTTTTTGCCATTGGAAAGAGTCCTCCTCTGTTTTAGCCCGAAACCGGACATTCTTTGCATATGGGATATTATATAACAAATCATAGCCTTTCGTCAAGGCATAATACAAGATATTGTGGTCATAGTATCCGGGAAATACACAGAATTTGAAAAAAAGAAACCGGAGAGCACAAAACGCTCTCCGGCAACGGAATATTACACTTAGACTTCGAGAAGTTTCTCGCAGGCAGCAAGTTTTACGCAGAGCACCAGAAGGTCCGTAGCTTTCTTCAGTTCCGACAGAGTCGGGAAGGTAGGCGCGATGCGAAGGTTGCGGTCACGGGGATCCTTTTTGTAGGGGAAGGATGCACCGGCAGGGGTCATCTCCACACCGATATCGGCAAGCAGCTTCCAAACACGGGAGGCACAGCCATCCATCACATCAAGGGAGATAAAGTATCCGCCGCGGGGACGGGTATAGGTACCGATCCCTGCGGGGGCGACCTCTGCATCCAAAGCGTTGAGAACGGTCTCAAACTTCGGGCGCAGAAGCTCTGCATGCTTCTGCATATGCGCAGACACCGCCTTCATATCCGGCAGATAGCGCAGATGGCGCAGCTGGTTGAGCTTATCGGGACCGATGGACTGGAAGCCCATAATTTTCTTATGATAGGCGATATTTTCCGCAGATGCAGCCATCGCCGCAACACCGGCTCCGGGGAACGTGACCTTGGAGGTAGAGGTATAGGCAAAGACCATATCGCCTCTTCCCTGCGCCTCCGCCTCGGACAGAAGGTTGAGAAGCACGTCTCCCTCATCGTACAGGTCGTGAACCGCATAGGCATTGTCCCAGACAATGATGAAATCCTTCGCCGCAGGCTTAAGAGCTGCAAAACGACGGACAACCGCATCCGAGAAGGTGATACCGGTGGGGTTGGAATATTTAGGAACACAGAAAATGCCCTTGACTGCAGCATCCTTCACGAGTTCCTCAACGGCATCCATATCCGGGCCGTCATCCTTCATTTCCACGGGGATGAGTTCCATGCCGAGAGCCTCGGCAATGGCGAAATGACGGTCATATCCGGGGCAGGGACAGAGAAACTTCAGTTTTCCCTGACCCATCCAGGGTTCAGTATAGGAATGGAGACCGAAGACCATGGCACGCATGAGCGTATCAAAGATCATATTAAGGGCAGAATTTCCGCCGACGAGCACCTGCGAAGCGGGGGCTCCGAGCATTTCTCCAAAAAATGTGCGGCAATCCTCAATGCCTTCCAGCTTGCCGTAGTTACGGAGATCCATTCCGTCCGCACGGCAATCTTTTCCGGTGGATACGGCACTAAAAAGTTCATCGGAAAGGTCGAGCTGATCGGCTGCGGGCTTGCCGCGGGCCATATTCAGCGACAATCCGAGACCTGCCGCCTCCTCATATTTCCTGCGAAGGTCGGCATAAAGCTCCGTGAGCTCGGTCTTAGACATCTGGTCAAAGCGTGGCATGGGTTCCTCCAAAAAAATTTGCAAAAAGAAAAATTTGCAGAGTAAGTTTAATTTATGCGCGATGCAGCGCCTTCAGGATTCCCTTGGAAACGGCACCGCCGACAATCAGGGTCACTGCTGCCTCGATCACACCATTGAGACCGACAAAGGCTGCAGCAAAGGCAAGCACCGTTTTACCGGCCTGCATTCCGGAGATATAATCGGAACGGCCAAAAAGAAGCATAAGGCCGCCGACAAAGAAAACGGTGTTGAGAGCTGCACAGGAAAAGGCTGCGATCGCATGGGGAAGGATGTGAAGCTTTTTAATACGGCAAAGGCCGCGGAAAATATATGCGGGCAGAAGTCCGCAGAGCACGCGAGGCACGATGCAAAGAATAAAGGTGAACACCGGGCTGATGTTCATCAGCGCAGCGCCAAAAGTGCTTGTTGCGGTCGCCGCCTGGAAGAAGCTCGTCAGGCCGAAAACGAGGCCAAGGAATGCACCCTCCGCCGGGCCGAGCACGATGGCGCCCACCGCGACGGGAATGCACAGGAACGTGATCTCTACCGCCGGGGTCTTCAGATACCCGAGGGGCGTAAAGGCAAAGATCAGAACGATTGCTGTAAGTATAGCCAGTTGTACCATCTTCAGCGTTTTGCGGTTTTTCATTGTTTTTTTCCTCCCTGCTGCCGTTCGGAAAATATCCGATACGGTGCAAATTAGAATTTATTTCACAGGCGTTTACGCCTTGTGATCGGGATCCTTTGCGTTCCGGCAATACAGCATATACAGGCCTTCAAGAAGAAGATTTTCATCATATACGATATCCTGCCGGCAATGGGGATAGACGGACGGAGCATGTCCGCCGGTGGCAATGACGGTGCACTTTTCGCCCAACTGCTCCTCAATACGGGCAGTAATGCCGTCGATCATGGCGGCATGACCGTAAATGATACCGGAGCGAATACACGAGGACGTGCCGGTACCGATGACCTTTTCCGGAGCTTCCAGTGCCACGTGAGGAAGCTGGGCAGTCTTCTCGGAGAGGGCTTCGGCACTGATACGCACGCCGGGGGCAAAGACCGCACCGCAAAGCACCTTATTCTTGTCAAGAATAATGAGCTTAGTGACCGTACCCATATCGATAACGATGGCGGGAACCGGATATTTCTCTGCCGCCGCAGCGCTCGCAACGATAATATCGGAACCGACCTCGCTTGCATTGTCCGTCCGGATACAGAGTCCGGTACGGATGCCTGGGCCGACGCTCAGCGCCTCACAGCCGACAACCCGCTGCACGGCGCGGCGCAGCGCACCGGTGATCTGCGGGACGACCGAAGAGATGATCGCTCCTCGGACATCCTCCGTCGCGATATTATACAGGCGAAGGATATCGTCAAGCTCAACGGCGTACTGATCGCTGGTCCAGGACCGGTTGGTGGCGATTCGGGAGACCATACGCAGATGATCCCGCGATTCATATACGGCAATAACGATATTCGTATTTCCGACATCAATGACGAGAACCATTCTGTTTACAGCTCCTTTGCTTAAATAGTAATTTTACAGAGTGCCGAGCGTACGGGGATAAGGAATGACGTCACGGATGTTGGACATGCCGGTAACGTACATGATGAGACGCTCAAAGCCGAGGCCGAAGCCGGCGTGGCGGGTACCGCCGTAGCGGCGCAGATCGAGGTAGTTTGCATAGTCCTCCTCGTTGAGGCCAAGCTTCTGCATCTTCTCAAGCAGCAGATCGAGTCGCTCCTCACGCTGGCTGCCGCCGATGATCTCACCGACACCGGGAACGAGGCAGTCCATGGCGGCAACGGTCTTTCCGTCATCGTTCTGGCGCATATAGAAGCTCTTGATCTCGGCGGGATAATCGATAACGAAGATGGGAGCCTTGAAGTGTTCCTCGGTGAGGTATCTCTCATGCTCGGTCTGCAGATCGCAGCCCCAGGAGACGGGATACTCAAACTCGCGGCCGCAGGAGGTCAGGATCTCCACAGCCTCGGTGTAGGTAACGGCACGGAAGGTGGAGTTCACAACACCGGTCAGCCGCTCGATAAGGCCCTTGTCGACAAAGGAATTAAAGAAGTTCATCTCATCGGGGCAATGCTCCATGATGTAGGAAATGACAAACTTCAGCATGTCCTCGGCCAGCTGCATATCGTCGCTGAGGTCAGCAAAGGCGATCTCCGGCTCGATCA
>JAFYLV010000014.1 GCA_017556885.1 Clostridia bacterium
ACGTCCGCGCGCTGGCCAATTCCCGCGGCAGTAACATACTTAACCTCTATCAGCTGGTCAACAATCAGGTGGAGGCGCTGGAATTTGTTGCCAAAAAGCCGGAACGCTTTTACGACAAGCCCCTCAAGGATCTGACTCTCAAGAAAAACTGCCTGATCGCCTGCATCATCCGAAAAAATGAGGTCATTATCCCCAACGGTAATTCCATGATCCGCCACGGCGACAACGTCGTTGTCGTGACCACCCACAAAAACTTCGACGATCTGACGGATGTATTTGAATAAGGTATCGGTATGAATTACAAAAAGCTTGGCAGCATTCTCGGCAAGATCATGTTTCTGGAAGCCGTGCTGATGCTTCTTCCCCTGACGGTGAGTCTCCTCTATCGGGAGCCTTTCTCCCATGTTCTTGCCTTTTTGATCCCCGTCGTTCTGCTTGCCTCCCTCGGTCTTCTCCTGCAGCTTCCGAAAGCAGAACGAAACACGCTCTATCAGAAGGAAGGCTTTGCGCTGACGGCCGTTTCCTGGATCGTTATGACGCTCTTTGGCGCGATCCCCTTCGTGGTCAACGGAGATATCCCCAATTATATCGATGCATGCTTTGAGATGATGTCCGGCTTCACCACCACCGGCGCCAGCATCATCGAGGATATCACCACGATCTCCCGCTCCTCCCTCTTCTGGAGAAGCTTCTCCCACTGGATCGGCGGCATGGGCATCCTTGTCTTCGTGATGATCTTCATCCCGGAAAGCAATGACGGCTCCTCCATGCATCTGCTCCGGGCGGAAAGCCCCGGTCCCCAGGTCGGTAAGCTTGTCACCAAGATGAAGGCAACGACGCGGATCCTGTATCTCATCTATCTCGGCCTCACCGTTCTTGAAGTCATCGTCCTTATGATGGATAAGCCCATCCCCGGGTATGAAAAGGATCAGTTTTTCCTAAGCCTTCTCGCCACCTTCGGCTGCGCCGGCACCGGCGGTTTCGGCTTTATTCCCGGAAGTATGGAGCTCTTTCACCCCTTCTCACAGTATGTGATTTCCGTCTTCCTGCTGCTTTTCGGCTGCAACTTCAGTCTGTATTATCTGCTGCTCATCGGCAAGATACGCGACGTTTTCCGCAGCGAAGAGCTGAAGGTCTATTTCGGCATCGTTATCGCCGCCGTCGGTTTTGTCTTTCTCGGACTCGTCGGTCGCATCGATGCCTTTCCGCAGGTCTACACCACCGAGGAGGCCTTCCGGCACGCCCTTTTTCAAATCTCCTCTCTCGTCACGACCACCGGCTATTCTACAACGGATTTCAATCTTTGGCCCATGCTCTCCGTCACTGTACTCATACTTTTGATGTTCTGCGGTGCCATGGCCGGCTCCACCGCGGGCGGCATCAAGATCTCCCGCTTTATCATTGCCCTCAAAGGTGCGCATATCAATATCCGCAAACTTATCAATCCCCGGTATGTGCCCAACTCAAAATTTGAAGGTAAAACACTGGAAACCCGAACTGTCAATGACGTTTTTGCCTTCATCACCCTGTATTTCTTCATTTTCCTCGCCGTTGTGTTCCTGCTGTCCTTTGATCCCGTCAACGGACAGACGGTCACGGTGGTATCTGATGCCGGCACCTACGAGGTCACCCACGGATTCTTAAGCAATTTCACCGCGACCCTCTCCTGTCTTTCCAACATCGGTCCCGGCCTTGAGGCCGTCGGCCCCTATTCCAGCTTTGCCGGATACAGCAGCTTCTCCTCCATCCTGCTCACCTTTATCATGCTTCTCGGCAGACTGGAGATCCTTCCTGTGCTCATCCTTCTGAGCCGACGGAGCTGGAAAAAAGTCTGATTTCAAAAAATAATATATTCATAAAGAAAGGTACAAAATTATGAACGCAGCAGACGGTATGAATTACGCCCCTCAGGGCAAAGCAAAGCCCGTGGTCAAGCCCGGTGAATTTGTCTTCTCCGCGGTACGCCTGGATCACGGCCACATCAACGGCATGACCAACGGTCTTCTGGAGGCCGGCGCTACCCTGAAGTATGTCTGGGACCCCAACCCCGAAAAGGTCGCCGCTTTCCTGAAGAACTATCCGCAGGCCATCGCCGCAAGATGCGAGGAGGAGGCCCTCGAGGATAAGGACACCCACCTCATCGCCGGCGCCGCCGTCACCAGCGAGCGCTGCGGTCTCGGTCTGCGCGCCATGGCGGCAGGCAAGGACTATTTCACCGACAAGGCTCCCTTCACCACCCTCGATCAGCTGGCCTCCGCAAAGAAGGCCGTCGCCGACACCGGCCGCAAGTACATGGTCTACTATTCCGAGCGTCTCCACGTGGAGGGCGCCGTTATGGCGGGCTATATGATCGACCGCGGTGAGATCGGCCGTGTGCTCTCCGTTTCCGGCTTCGGTCCCCACCGTCTCAACGCCCCCAGCCGTCCTGAGTGGTTCTTTGAAAAGGAAAAGTACGGCGGCATCCTCTGCGACATCGGCAGCCATCAGATTGAGCAGTATCTGCACTATGCCGGTGAGGAGGATGCGGAGGTCGAGTTTGCCCGCATCGCAAACTACAACCATCCCGAATATCCGGAGCTTGAGGACTTCGGCGACTGCACCATCACCGGTAAGAACGGCACCACCAACTACTTCCGCATCGACTGGTTTACCCCCGACGGTCTGCGCACCTGGGGTGACGGCCGTACCCTCATCCTCGGTACCGAGGGCTACATCGAGATCCGCAAGTACGTCAACGTTGCCTCCGAGAAGGCGGGCGGAAACCACGTCTTCCTCGTCAACGGCAAGGGCGAGCAGTATGTCGACGCCACCGGTGTCACCGGCTATCCCTTCTTCGGCGAGCTCATTCTCGACTGCCTCAACCGCACCGAGAAGGCCATGACCCAGGAGCATGCCTTCAAGGCCGCCGAGCTCTGCCTCAAGGCCCAGGAAAAGGCCGTCCGGCTGAAGTAAGATCAAACAATAATAAACAAAAGGAAGGATCCGCATGGCTTGCGGATCCTTCCTTTTATTTGTGTGTTTTTTATCTGCAAAGTCTCCTGAATATGGGCAGCAGCTCCTTTTCGCCCACCGGGCGGCGGGATTGGCGGCAGTTTTTCGCCGCGGCAGATTCGGCAGCATAGCGTGCGGCTTCCTCCTCCGTGATGGCCGGAGCCTCGGGCAGAACAGCCGCAAGGATCTCTGCAAGCTCGCCGGCATCCCGGATCCCGCCTGCGGCACACAGGCGGGCAGCCCGTTCCGGCTCTGCCTCCGCCGCAAGGGCGAGAAAATCGGCCAGGAAACAGGCGTTGGCATGTCCGTGGGGCAGGCCGTGGAAATAGGTCAGCTTATAGCCGCAGGCATGGGGAAATCCCGTGCCCGTCCGGGAAATGACCATTCCGGCAAGGGCCGATGCGCAAAGCAGCGCCTCCCGCTCTGCAGGCGTAAGCTCCCGTTCCTCATCCGCCACCATGCCGCGCAGAATCGGCAGGATCAGCTCACAGGCCCGCTCGGCAAGGCTGTCGGAGACCTGGGATGCCTTCAGCGAGAAATATCCCTCGATGGCATGGGAAAGAGCATCCACCGCGGTGGATGCGGTGAAATAGGCAGGAAGCGAGGCGGTATATGCCGCATCCAGAAAGGCGACGCGCGGCCACATATTCTCGCCGGTAAAGGACTTTTTGGTCTCCGCCGAGCGCAGGGTCATGATGGAATAGGGGGTAACCTCGCTGCCGGTGCCCGCCGTCGTCGGCACGCAGAGAACGGGCAGCGCCGCAAGCTTTGCGGGATCGCGGTACACGTCCTCGGGGCCAAGCTCCGGGTTCTTTGCAAACACCGCGCAGGCCTTGGCGGCATCCAGCGGCGATCCGCCGCCGATACCGAGGATAAA
>JAFYLV010000118.1 GCA_017556885.1 Clostridia bacterium
GTAGTCGTAGCCCGGCAGATCGTAGACGATCTTCGATCCCTTTGTGGGGTGAGCCAGCGGGTTCAGGATCATGCAGGTCTCCACGATCTTATTCCATGCACTGTGGGGCAGCAGCTGATAGCCCTTCTGTTTGGAAAGCGAAGGGGGCTCCGCCGGCAGCACCTCGGGCTTGGGTGCCTCGGGGATCACGATGGGCGTCGGGGTCGGCATCGGGGTCGGGGTCACCGCCGGCGCAGGCTCGGGGGAAGTCGGTGTTTCCGCCGGGCTGCAGCCTGCCGCCGTGAAGAGCAGAACCGCCGCAAGCAGTCCGCAAAGCAATCTTTTGAACATGTTTTTTGTCCGTTTCCGAAAATCGGAGCTGATCGCTCCGGAATTTTTGATTTTTCCCCACCTTGGGGCATTTCATTATACACCTTAACCGAGCATTGTGCAAGTTTCTTTGAATTTATTCTTGACTGTTTTTGCAAAAGGAAGTATACTCTATGCATGGCTGCACCCCGGCTGCAAAACCGGCGCAGCAACGAAAAGATTTTACATGCAGAAAGGAAATCCTGCCATGTCTCTGATGAACGAATTTTTTGACATTGTCCGCTCCCAGGTCGACAAAGTCCAGTCCACCCAGGGCGACGCCATCCAGCGCGCCGCTGCCCTCACCGCCGAGTCCATTTCAAACGGCGGCATCTTCTACATCTATGACCGCGGTCATCTGCTCTCCCAGGAGCTTCTGCACCGCGCCGGCGGTCCCGCCTTTGTTCGTAAGATGACCTTTGATCTGCCCAATATGCGCATCGGTTTCGGCTCCAATCCGCCCAAGTGCCGCGCCGATGCCACCGATCTGAAGCAGTACAACGAGGACTTTGAGGACAAGTGCATCGAGGCCATCATGGTCCAGAACTGCATGAAGGCCGGCGACGTTCTCTTCTACAACTCCGTCTCCGGCAGCGGCCGTGTCACCATCTCCGTGGCCCGCACCGCAAAGCGCCTCGGCATCAAGCTCATCGTTCTCACCAACAAGGCCACCAACGACCGTATCGGTGAGCACGACGAGAGCCTCAAGCTCTACAAGTATGCCGACGTTTACATGGACAACTGCGTCATCGACGGTGACGCCGCCGTGACCTACGAGGGCTGCGACGAGCGCATCCTGCCCATGTCCGGCATCTCCGCCGCCTTCGTTGGCTGGGCATACATCGCCGCCACCATCGAAGAGCTCAACGCCCGCGGCATCAAGCCCACCGTTTACCGTTCCGTCAGCTCCGTCGGCGGCCCCGAGCAGCTGCAGGAGGCCTACAAGCGCTACGACGAGCTCGGGTATTAAGTCATGTCCAAGAGCCGCGAATATATCATCCGAGCCGAGGAGGCCATACGCCGCGCCTTTGACGAGCAGGAGGAGAAGCTCTCCCTTGCCTCCCGCAAGGTGGCGGATGCCATCAAGGCAAAGCACAATGTCTTTGTCACCGGCTGCTCCCATGCCGGCATCCTCGCCGAGGAGCTTTTCTACCGCACCGGCGGTCTTGCCGTCATCAACCCCATCTTCGTGCCCGGCCTGATGCTCGACACCCGTCCCATCACCGTTACCTCCGCCATGGAGCGTGTGGAGGGTGTGGGCCGCGCCGCCCTTTCCAAGGTCGACCTCGGTGAAGGGGACGTCATCATCATCCATTCCGTTTCCGGCCGCAATGCCGTGCCCGTGGAGATGGCGCTGGAGGCCAAAAAGGCCGGTGCCTACGTCATCTGCGTGACCAGCGTTGCCTATTCCGAGGGCGTTACCTCCCGTCACAGCTCCGGCAAGCGCCTCTTTGAGTGCGCCGATCTGGTCATTGACAACTACGCCCCCTCCGGCGATGCCGCCGTTTCCTTCGACGGCTTCCCCGAGAAGAGCGGTCCCCTCTCCACCGTCACCGGCGCGGCGCTGCTCAATGCCATGGTCTGCGGCGTGATCGAGATGCTGCTGGCCGACGGCGTGGTTCCCCCCGTGTTCATGAGCGCCAATCTCGACGGCGGCGACGAGCACAACCGCGTCATTCTCTCCGAGTACAGCGACAACATCTACTTTATGAAATAACGGGAGGCTCTCCCCATGGATCACATCATTGCCTGTGACTGCGGCGGCACCAAGTGCGCCTTCATGCTCTGCGCCACAGACGGCACCGTCCGCGCCACCGTCACCGGCGGCACCGGCAACTCCAGTTTCGAATCCTCCGCGGATATCGCGGCAAAGATCCGTGCGCTGCTGCTCCGGCTTCGGGATGAATCCGGCGTCGACCCCGCCACGGTGGTCGCCTGGGGCGGTGTTCTCATGGTGGATTCCAAGCTCGTGGAGCCCTCTGTGCATGAATTTTTCCCCGCCTGCCGGACCTTCAAGTCCTACGGCGAGTTCACCGTCAACCTGCTGGCCTCCGCCGGTGTTGAGGAGGGCTTCGTCGCCCACAGCGGCACCGGCTCCTTTGCCGTTGCTCTGCAGGGCGGCAAAACCTTCCATTACGGCGGTCTTGGCAGCTATCTTGGCGACGAGGGCAGCGGCTACAACGTCGGTCTTAACACCTTCAACGCCGTCAAGCACCATCTTGTCGGGCTCGGCCCTGCCACCGCCATGACGGAAATGCTCATGGACGAATGGGAGATCACCCGGGAGGAAGGGGTCCAGAAGACCCTTTGGGCCATTGCCGGAAAGTGCATCGCCCTCAATTCCGAGAGCCGTCTGCGCATCTCCCGCCTGACCCGCATCGCCGCCCGCGCCGCCAAGGCGGGGGACGAAGTGGCAAAGGAAGTGCTGCGCCGTGCCGCCCGGGATCTGCGCGATCAGGTCCGCGTGGTGGTGGAGACCGAAGGGGCCGACCCGAACGGCATCCTCACCGTCAGCGGCGGCACCTGGCACTGCGGTCCCGATATGCTGGACACCTTCGCCCGTGAGACCTGCGCCCTCTACCCCGGCCTACGCTTCGTGCGCCCGCGGCTGGAGCCCATCGCCGGTGTCGCAGCAAGCATCCTGCGCGACGTCTTTGGCATCGCCCCCTGCGAGGAGATCTTTGCAAAGCTCCCCGCCTGGGAAAAGTGAATCAAAACGCATTTGTTTACAGTTTTTTCATCTAAATCACATCTCTTTCGGTATATAATAATACTGGAGAGTTCCGGGAACACGGCATTCGCCGTGTTTTCCGCTTTTTTACAAATCATCCGGCAGCGTCCGAAAAGGAGTGAATTCCCGTGGCAAAGAAAAAGAAACACCGCCGCCAGCCCGAATTGAAAAAGAAGGTCACCTTCCGCGGCCGGCTGCAGTCTGCCGTGGAATATGTGCTGAAGCCCCGTCCCTGGCGTTGGAACGTTCTGTACATTTTCCTCGCCTGCGTCATCATCACCCTGCTTGCGGAGTGGATCTCCCGGGCAGATGCCACCATCACCGAATGGACCGGCGCACTTCTCGGGCAAAGCTTTCTTTCCACCCTCAAGTGGGTGATCACCTATCCCGTGGCCTTCCTTTCGGCCACCGCCCTCTTCTTCTTGGTCGCGCTGCTTCTGTATGCCGTCTTTAATTCCACCGGCGTCGCCGTTCTCGTGCCGGGCATCGTTTACTGCGGTCTTTCCGCAGCAAACTATTTCAAGCTCTTTGCCCGCAACGAGCCGCTGCTGCCCTGGGACTTCATCCTCATCGGCGCCGCGGCGGAATTCGCCGGCAGCGTGGGACTGAAATTCACCCCGCACATCTTTATCGCCTTTGGCGGTGTGCTTCTGCTCTCCCTGGCCGCATTCCTGCTCAACCGGGGTTGGGGCAAGGAGAAGCGCCGCGCCCTTCCCGTGCTGCGGGCAAAAAGGCTGCACAGGCTCATCTCCGCCGCATCCATTCTCGCCGTCATCATCAT
Organism: Clostridia bacterium; assembly: GCA_017556885.1. GTDB lineage: Bacteria > Bacillota > Clostridia > Oscillospirales > QAMX01 > RGIG1911. Next base: position 3,861 of record JAFYLV010000118.1, read on the forward strand.
CTTCGTCATCTCCTTCTTTATCAATGCCGGCTGGCGCAAGGCCTGGGGCTTCCAGGTCAACTCCTGGAACCAGACCCGCGACTATGAAAACTACGGCGTTCTCAACATGCTGACCATCAACTGCCGGTATATCCTTGTGGATAAACCCGCCGGCTACAACGAAAACGCCATCGACAAGCTCCGCAGCGAGGTGCTTGAAAAGGCCGAAGCCGACGGCACCCTCGATAAGCTGGACGGAAAGCAGGAAGTCAC
>JAFYLV010000119.1 GCA_017556885.1 Clostridia bacterium
AAACTATTGTAAGACCAGTTCAAGTTTGTCGAACAGATAAAGGGCGCACTTCTATACACCACATCGTTTCGGTGTAGTACGTAATGTGCGTTTTTGCACCGCACCAAAGCCTCCCTCTGATGAGGGAGGTGGCAAAAATCTTTGATTTTTGACGGAGGGAGAGAACATGAAAGCCTATAATAAAGAGAACATCCCTCTGGCTAAGGTGTTGCGGAAAAATATGACTCCTTGGGAACGGAAATTGTGGTATAACTTTTTGCGAAACGATCCGGTGCGTTTTCAAAGGCAGAAAGCGATTGGCAATTCTATTACAGACTTTTATTGTGCAAAGGCAAGATTGGTCATCGAACTTGACGGCAGTGGACATTACACGCCGGAGCAGGCGAGAAAAGATGAACAACGCACCAATGAGTTAAAAGCCATGAATCTGGCGGTAGTAAGGATTTGCAATTTGGATATTGACCGAAATTTCTGCGGTGTATGTGAGTATGTTGATCGTTTGGTGCAGAATTCTCTCCCTCAGTCAGCTTCGCTGACAGCTCCCTCGTCAGAGGGAGCCTTGGATGCAGCTGTATCAAAACAATAAGCAAAAATCCTCCCTGTGAATTTTTCACAGGGAGGATTAACTGTTTTATGAAACCCCGCCGAATCGGAGCTTCTTTTTTTGATAAGAATCATTCCACCTCTTCGGCGGCGGCGCCGAGGCTCTGGTTGGGCTTCTGCAGAGAAAGGCTGTAGAGCCGGGCATAAATGCCGCCCTTTTCCAGCAGCTCCTCATGGGTGCCGGATTCCCGCAGCTCGCCGCGGTGCAGCACGAAGATGCGGTCGCTGTCCACGATGGTGGAAAGGCGGTGGGCGATGTAGATGGAGGTACGGCCGGAGCTGATCTTGCCGAGGGCATCGGTGATGGCGGCCTCGGTCTCTACGTCGATGTTTGCGGTGGCCTCATCCAGCACCAGCACCGCCGGATTGAAGGCGACGGCGCGGGCAAAGGCGATGAGCTGCCGCTGACCGGAGGAGAAGGACATTCCGCGCTCGCCCACGGGATGATGATATCCGTCGGGCAGGCGGGAGATGAAGGCATCGGCATTTGCGGTGATGGCGGCGCGGCGGATATCCTCGTCGGTGATATCGTCGCGGTTGAGGCGGATATTGTAGGCAATATCGCCGGAGAAGAGGAAGACGTCCTGCATGACCACAGCGATCTGCTGCCGCAGGTATTCAAGGTTATACTCCCGGATATCCCGGCCGTCCAGCAGGATCTGACCCTTCTGGATCTCATAGAAGCGGGCGATGAGGGAGATAACGGTGGTCTTGCCGGAGCCGGTGGCGCCGACAAAGGCGGCGCGCTCGCCAGGGCCGATGCGGAAGGAGACGTCCTTCAGCACCCAGTTTTCATCAATGTAGGCAAACCAGACATTGCGGAACTCGATCTCGCCGCGGATACGATCACCGCGGAAGCCCGATTCCATATCCTCGTCAAACTCCGTCTTATCGGTGATGTCAAAGATACGGTCGGCAGAAACGATGGCGCTGGCGATGGAGGTGTACTGCTGCGCGATGGCGGCAATGGGCTGATAGAGCTGCTTTGTATAGGTGATGAAGGAGTACATGACACCCACGAGGATGGTGCCGTTGAGAAGCTCGGTGGCAAAGAAGGCCATCATCAGCAGGGCAAGCATGTGGGCAAGGTTCGGGATGAGGGAGTTGCCCAGCGAATTAAGTACGGCCTCGGTCACGCCGAGCTTGTAATAGCCGTCGTTGATATCCTTGAACTCGGCACGCTTCTCTTTTTCGCGGTGGAAGATCTGCACGACCTTCATGCCGATGATGTTCTCGCTCATGAAGCCGTTAAGACGGGAGAGCTGTGCCTTGACGCGGACAAAATTCTTCTTTGCAACGGTACGGAAAAATATGGTGAGCACAGTGATGAAGGGCAGAGCGCCGAGAGCCACGAGAGTCAGCTGCCAGCTTAAGGAGAACATGGTGACGAGAAGGGTCACCAGCATCATGACTTCCTTGACAAGATCCACCAGAATGGAGGAGTAGAGGGAGTTCAGGCTTTCCACGTCAGAGCTGACGCGGGTAAGGATGGAACCCGAGGCGTTGTTGTCAAAGAACTTCATATTCAGACGCTGGATATGGGCAAAAAGCTCGGTGCGCAGCTTGTGCATGATGCGCTGGCCAAGCGAGGTCAGCACCAGCTGATGGGTGACGGCGGCGACCAGGCCGGTGACAACGATAACACCGTAGAGGATGGAGAGCAGAACGATCTCACCCATATCGTTACGGCCGGGGACCAGGTTCTTATCGATGATGAGCATGAGGATGAAGGGCTTTGCGATATCCACAAGATTCTCATAGGCGGCCATCAGCAGAGAGAGGATGGTGCGGCCGGGGAATTTGAGGAAGTAGCCAAGCAGGCGCGCAAAGGTGTGGCGCGTGCCGGACTCGTTATACTCGGAAAGGCGCCCGGCCATCACGCGGCCGGTTTCCTTCAGGATGGGTTTCTTAGCCATTTGCCTCGCCTCCTTCCACAGAAATGCCCGATGCGTTTTCAAAGAGATGGCGGTAGGCAGGGGAAGAGTTTAAAAGCTCGTTATGATGACCGTATGCTTCCACGGAACCGTCCTCTGCGAGGAAAAGCACCTTGTCGGAGAGCATGGCGGCGGAAATGCGGTGGGTGATGAGCAGCACCGAGCAGCCGTTGCGGTCTGCCTTGAGATTTTTGAGGATCTCAGCCTCGGTCTCTGTATCGACGGCGGAAAGGCTGTCGTCCATAATGAGCACGGCAGGCTTGGTGACGGCGGCCCGGGCGATGGCGATACGCTGCTTCTGACCGCCGGAGAGGGTCACGCCGCGCTCGCCGACCATCGTCTCGTAGGTTTCGGGGAAGGACATGATGCTTTCATGCACCGCTGCCAGCTTTGCGGCTTCCTCCACCTGTGCCTGCGTGACGGAATCAACACGGAAACGGATGTTGTTTGCCACCGTGTCGGTGAAAAGCAGGGTGTCCTGCGGCACGAAGGCAAGGGCGGTGCGCAGGGTCTCCAGCGGGATCTCATGCAGCTCGCGGCCGCCGAGGAAAATGCAGCCTTCGGGCGTCTCCCAAAGACGTTCGATGAGGTTTGCAAGGGTGGTCTTTCCGCAGCCGGTTGGTCCCATAACGGAGATCAGCTCGCCGGGCCGCAGATCGAAGGAAACGTTGCGCAGCACGTCGTGGTCGGTGCCGGGATAACGGTAGGTAAGATCCCGCACGGAGAGAGCGGGGGGATTCTCCAAAACGGCGGAGACGTCGGCGCGGGCATCGTCCACGCTGGGATGTGCATAGAAGATCTCGTCCAGACGCTTCATGCTGACACGGCAGCGCTGCCAGGCCTGCACGATGGAGCCGCAGCGGCTCATGGGCACGAGGATGAGCATCAGATAACCGTTGAAGGCGGTATATTCACCGATGGAGAGCTTTCCGTCAATGACAAGCCGGCCGCCAAGGATGAGATAGGCGCAGAAGGCCATGGCATAAACCAGGCGGATCATGGGGCGCATGGAGGCGGTCAGCTCGGCCGAGGACATTTCCGCTTTCCATTTTTTGCGGGAAAGCTCGGCAAAGCGCTCGTTTTCCGAGCGTTCCTGGGCAAAGGCCTTCAGCACGCGGATGCCGGTGACGTTTTCCTGCACGCGGGCGCCGATATCAGAGGCGGCCTGCTGTACCCTGCGGAAACGGATGCGCATATGCTTGCGCAGGAAGAAGAGCAGGAACAGAAGAATGGGGGAAGGGGCTGCACAGATCAGGGTGATTTTCCAACCGGCAGCATCCTGCATGAAATAAAGCGCCATAATAATGGTTGCAATTAAATCAATAAGTGATACAATATGATTACCGTAGAATGCGCGCACAGCCTGGATATCGACTATACTCCTTGTAATCAAATCGCCGGTGTTGTTTTTGATATAATAATCGGTCGAGAGCTTCTGCAGATGGGAGAACATTCCGTAGCGCAGATCGCGGTCGATGCCGCGGCACATGGAGATCAGGCAGAAAGCCCAAAGCCAGTGGCAGACAAAGGAAAAGAACACGGTTGCGATGAGAAGCCAGATGAGCGGCAGAATATCTGCCCGGGCGGCTTTTTCCGTGAACATATCAATAATTACTCCGGTTTGCTTGGGAATATAGGTGTTCAGCACCGTATGGGTGCCGAGCATCGTGGCGCCGAACAGATAAATATACCAGTGCGATGACGCATATTTTGCGACGATGCGGCTGCTGCTCATGGACGGGTCTCCTTCCTACTGAAGAGCCCCGCCGGGATACCTCTCCAGTTGCCTTAATTTTACTTCATTTCCCCCTTCGGGGCAATAGAAGCAATTACAAAACAAGAAAAAGAAAAGCTGTAAATTTATGCAATATGCACATTGAAATTTAGAATCATCTCCATCCTGTAAAAACAAGGAGTTGCAAGAAAGGAAAGAGGGTGAGAAGAAATGCCCGCAGAAAGTGTACATCTTTTGATCAAGCCCGCATCGGGTGCCTGCAATATGCGCTGCGGATATTGTTTTTACGCAAATCTCGCGGCTTGCGGCGCTCCCACGGGAAAGATCATGACGGAGGAGACGGCAGAGCGGGTCATTACCCGGGCGGCTGAGACCGGCGCGCGCCGGATTTGCTTTGCCTTTCAGGGCGGCGAGCCCACCCTTGCGGGTCTTGCGTGGTTCCGGCGGTTTGCAGAGCTGTGCAAAGAACGGCTGCCCGCCCGCACGGAGGTGGAATTTAACCTCCAGACCAACGGTCTGGCCATGGATAAGGATTGGGTACGGTTTCTTGCTGAGAATCGCTTTCTTGTAGGCCTTTCGCTGGATGGAACGAAGGATATTCACGATGCCCTGCGCCCGGATGTCGCCGGCAAGGGTACCCATGCCCGGGTGCTTGCCGTTGCCCGTGAGCTTATGGCGGCGGGGGTTGCGTGCAACGCCCTGTGCGTTGTGTCCGCCCTGTCCGCCCGCCACGGCGCTGCGGTTTACAACGGGCTGAAAAAAGCCGGCTTCCGTCATATTCAGTTTATCCCCTGTGTGGAGGACTTTGGCGGTGGAACGTCGGTGCCGCCCCTGACGGCAAAGAACTATCTTGCCTTTTTGCGAGCGGTTTTTCCCCTGTGGTACCGCGATCTGCGGGAGGGAAACTACGTCAGTGTCCGATATTTTGATAATCTGGTGCACATGGTCTCGGGACGCGAGCCGGAGGCCTGCGGTATGCTTGGCCGCTGCCCCGGGCAGCTTATCGTGGAGAGCGACGGAAAGGTCTACCCCTGCGATTTCTACGTCCTGCCCGAGCTTTGCACCGGCGATCTGCATGTAAACCCTCTTGCGGAGATCGTCGCGTCTCCCATCCGACAGAAATTCTGCGAGGAATCCCTTGCGGTGCACCCCGATTGCCGCGCCTGTCCCGTGGCACCCCTCTGCCGGGGCGGCTGCCGCCGCGACCGGCAGGAGAGTGCTGACGGGCCGGTGGGAAAAAACCGGTATTGCGAGGCTTATCGGACATTTCTTGCAGAGGTATTGCCCGCGCTCTGCGATATCCGTGATCACATGACAAATTAGAACATAAAGGAGCCGTATTATGCCAACAATCAACGGAATCTCGTATAGCCGTGAGGACTTTCTCCGGCATTTGGGAAACTTTTCGCATGTAGCGGGGATCACCCCCCTCACCTTTGACGGCGGCCGTGCCCGCGGCACCCGGCTTTTGCGCGTGGCAACTGGCTCGGGGCTGGAGTTTGACCTGCTGCCGGATCGCTGCCTTGACATCCTTGCTCTGCGCTACCGGGGGATTACCTTATCCCAGATGGCGAAAAACGGACCTACCGCGCCGTATTCCGGTCTGCCCGCCCCGGGATTTTTTCCTGCGGCCATTTCCGGCGGCATGATGTTCACCGGCGGTCTTCTCAATGCCGGCCCGGACTGCGTGGATGCGGAAGGCCGCTTCCACGCTGCCCACGGCAATATCGGCCTTGCCCCTGCGGAGGAGCTCACCGCCGGCGGCGCGTGGGAAGGGGACGAATACGTGATGCGCATCACCGGCCGCATGCGGGAAAGCCGCCTTTTCCACGAAAATCTTACCCTGACCCGTACCGTTACCACCCGCCTCGGTTCCGATGAGATCGAACTGTGCGACGTGGTGGAAAACCTCGATTCCGAGCCGGTGGAATATGCCATTCTTTACCACTGCAATTTCGGTTTTCCCTTCCTCTCTCCCGATCTTTGTTTGAAGTTCCCGGAAAATCACATCACCCCGCGCACCCCCGAGGCGACGGCGGGGCTTGCGGCGGCAGAGCAGATCAGCGAACCGGTGGACGACTTCTTTGAGCATGTCTTTTTCCGCGATATGCAGGCAGACCCCGACGGCTTCGTCACCGTCCGGGCGGAGAATCCGACTCTCGGCATCGCGGCGGAGATTTGCTACGAGCAGAAGAACCTGCCCTGTTTTGTCCAGTGGAAGAGCATGCGCTCCGGTGATTATGCCCTGGGATTGGAGCCCTCCAACACCATCCTGCGCGGCCGCGCCGCAGAACACGAGGCAGGTGCGCTGCCGACCCTCCCCGGTTTCGGACGCGCAGAATTCCGGCTGAAATTCTCCTTCTCCGGCTTGGAAAAGTAAAAGAAAACATAAAAAACCGACCTGTGTATTTTCACAGGTCGGTTTATCTTTGTTCGTAAAATACTCAGCGCTGCTCGAAGTTGTAGTTGCGGTAGGCGGCAGTCTCCTCGACCTCCAGCTCCTCCACGGCCTCATCGATCATTTCGATCATCAGCTCGCTGACGTAGGAGGAAGCCATTTCGTCCACATAGTCGGACTCACTGCGCTCCAGCTGGACGAAGATGTAGTAATACTCACCCTCGTGGATAACTTCGGAAACACCACCCACGGGCAGCATGGCAAGGGCGCTTTCGGTGATATCACCGTTGGGGGTAAGATAAACATCGTTTGCATTGTTTGCATCGGCGGTGAGGGAGTACGTGTCAACGATTTCCTCAATATTGGCATCTTTCTCCATCAGCAGGTCGCGGACGGCATTGGCATGTTTGATGTTGTCCTGACCGGAGGCGCGGTCATTGAGCATGACGTACTGCACGTGGTAGATCCCGTCGGCAAACTCCTTGCGGAATTCGTCCAGCTTGGTCTCGTCGGGATAGTAGGGACCTTCCTTACCGAAGAGAGCTTCCTGAATGGAGTCCTCCAGATTAAAGAGGGCGTAGATCTGCACGTAATCCTCTTCGGTCATGTTGTATTCTTCGTAATACTGGGAGAGCAGATCGGAGCCGTATTCCTTTTTGAACTCGGCAAGCTCCTCCCGGGCCTTTGTAATATTTTCCTCGGAGAGGGTAATGCCGTGCTCGGCACCCAGGCGCAGCATAGCATACTCGTTGGCAAGCTGCTTGCAGGCATGGTCGATGATCATATCACCGAGAGTGCGGCCGTCATATTCCTTGCGGGGATCGAGAACGTCTCCCTCCTGCAGATAGTTGGAAACGTAATAATCCGAGGCCTGATAGACAAAATAGTTGAACATACCGCGGGTGACGGTGTGACCGTCGATGACGAGCAGGGTCTGGTCAAGCGCGGCGCAGCCGGCAAAGGAACAGACCAGAACGGCGGCAAGAAGAAGAGCGGCGCAAAGCCGGATAAGAATGTTTCGCATGATTCGGGTTACCTCCGCAGATCAGAACTGCAAGTAGTATTCGGAGTACTCAGCGGTCTGGTAAATGGCAAGACCGTCGGCAAGCATTTGTGTGCGAGCCTCAATGTTCTTGCTCATATAATCAAGAATGACGGAATCGATCTGCTTCTCATCCAGGGGCAGGCGCTTGGCAACCATCATGCCGTTGGAGGTCTCCATGATATCGGTGACGTCGCCGATCTTGAGGTTTCGGATACCCTTGAGCAGAACCTCATCGGTGATGGAATCCAGGGTAAAGTAAATGGTGTAGGGGCTCTCGCGGCCGGAGGCATCCTCGCTGTAGTCCTGAACGACTTTTTCGTCATCCTCGCCCTTGAGGAATGCCGCACGGGCGGCGGTGCAGTTGTCGCGGGAGATCTTCAACTCGGCATCGTTGAGCACGGCACCGGTGGCATCGGTAACGCTCTGGATCACATAAGTGATGCAGATATAGTTCTCGTGGAAGTCCTTGGTGATGTTCGCGATCTCTGTCTCAGAAGGATAATAGGTGCTGCCGTCCTCATAAAGGGCCTCGGAGATGCGGGTGATGAGGGCGGCGTTGCGGCAGAAGAGCTCAACATCGGCGTTGGTGCAGCCAAGATTCTTGATCATCTGCTTGTAAGAGGTGCCGGCGGCCTCCAGCTGGGCAACGTAGGCATCCTTATAAGATTCCGCCGTGGTATAGTCCTTGCTGGACATGGTCACGCCGATCTCCTCGCCGAGGGCAATGGTGGCATAATCGTCGACGATGCGGTCGTAGATGATATCCTTGACGTAATCGCCGGCGGTGGTGTTTTCGTCGATCTTATCGGTAGAGGAGATCATGTTGTCGCCAAGGTCAGAGGCCATGGCGGAGAGATACTGGGACATATAGAAGGAGAAATACCCGTCGGTGACACCGACACCGTCCACCGTGAACAGTACCTTCGCGGAGGAGCAGGCAGAAAGGCCGGCTGCGCAGCCGAGAAGCAGGCAGAGGGTGAGTGACAGGGCAAGGATTCGTTTTGTTCTTTTCATACTGTTAAAACACTCCTTTAGGATCGTACACATGGGAATATAATAGCATATTTCGGGCGAAAAGTAAACCGGAAAGGAGCCAAAGAGGAAAAGAGTGGTGGAAAAAACGTAAACTTTTTGTTAAAAGGGGGCTTGCGCATCGCGTGGCTGCGGAATATAATAGAATAAAATCCGAAAAGGAAGGTAATTTGAAATGATCTTTGATAAAGCCGCAAATCTCGATCTCTATGCCGGCGTGCACCGCCATATGCCCGCCGTCATCGAATTTGTGAAGAAGTTTCTTGCCGAGCCCGGTCCCGACGGCCGTTATGAGATCGACGGAGATGAGGTCTACGTCAACGTCTTCGGAAAGCCCAACGGCCCCGATGCCGAGAAGCGCTTTGAGACCCACGACAAGTACATCGATCTGCAGCTGGTCATCTCCGGCGGCCAGACCATCTACTGGGCCGACCGCGACACCCTGACCCTTACCGAGCCCTGCCCTCCGGGCAAGGACGTGGCCTTCTATGCCGAGGTGCCCGGCACCCGCTGCGAGCTGCGTGCCGGCGATTTCCTCTTCCTCTTCCCCGGGGATGCCCACCGTCCCGACTGCGAGCTCTCCGGAGAGCCCGACTGCCGCAAGATGGTCGTCAAGATCCGCGTGTAAGACAAAAATCCGGTGGATTATGATCGGTTTTTGTTATTTGGAAAAAGAGCGTTTCCCGGAATATGCGGATGCGCTCTTCTCCGTTCTTCATGGGAACATGAACGCCATCGCCCCCACCGGTCAGAGCCGCGAAGCGGACTTTGCCTGTTGGTCGCAGGCGATGGGGGAGCAGCTGAAAAGCGAAAGCCGCTCCGTGATCCTTATTTTTTACCGACCGACGCAGGAGCTTGCGGGATATTTTCAGTATTCGGTCTCCGACGGGGTGTTTTTCATGGAAGACATCCAGTTTAAGCCGGAATTTCAGGGAAAGCACAATATTTTCAGAGAGCTGTACAGCTTTGTTTTCGAACATCTGGAGGATTTTTCGGTTGTTAGGGCCAATGCAAGCAAGCGCAACACAAAGTCCATGGGAGTTCTCAGGCATTTGGGACTTGTATCGGTGGGGGAAAACAAAACCGGGCGCAGTTACTGTTTTCGGGGCACAAAGGAAGACCTGATGCGGTGGTATACGGGTGGCAGACGGTAATGCCTGCGCCAAAAAAGCACGATATTACGAAAAAATCCGATACGGAAATGAATCCGTATCGGATTTTTATGTTGTGGCACCGCTTTCGGCGATGCGGTTGACATTCTGAAAACTACAGCAGCTCCTTGCCGGAGTCGGCATCGCAGTAGAGGGTGGCGTCTGCGTGGCTGCGCAGGGCGGTGGCGGGGCAGGCCTCACCGACCTCGCCGGTGACGGTGCGGGTGACGGCCCAGGTCTTGGTGGCGCCGGGCACCATGCAGAAGACGTGCTTCGGAGCCATGAGGGTGGGGATGGTCAGGGAGAGGGCATACTTCGGCACATCGTCGATGGTGGCAAAGCAGCCGTCGTTGACCTGCTGCTGGCGGCACTTCTCATCGAGATCCACCTTCTTGCAGGCAAACTTGTCGTTGAAGTCGGCAACGTGGGGATCGTTGAAGGCGATGTGGCCGTTCTCGCCGATGCCCATGCAGACGATGTCGGCGGGATTCTTGGTCAGCAGAGCGCCGTAGCGGGCAGCCTCGGCATCGGCATCGGTGGCGGTGATGTCGATGTAGTTAACGGACTTGAAGGGCAGGCGGTCAAAGATACCGCGCTTGAGGAACTGGCCGAAGCCCTGGGGTGCATCGGCGGCAAGACCGACGTACTCGTCCATGTGGTAGGCGTTGACACGGGTCCAGTCGAGGCCTTCCTCGGCGCAGAGGTGATCGAGGAACTCGTTCTGGGAGGGAGCGGCGGCGAAGATCATGTTGATCTCGGCCTTCTCGGCGAGCAGCTTCTTCATCGCGGCGGCACAGTCGGCCGCAGCGGCGGCGCCCATGGCGTCACGGGTGTCGTGGATCTCCACGGCGAGGTTTTCACACTTCAGTTCTTTGAGCAGAGCCATTTTCTATATCCTCCAAAAAGTTAAAAATTACAGGCGGTAGGTGCCGGGAAGCTGGCAGACGTTGCGGGTATCGAGAACGATCTTGCCGGAAAGCTTGTCCATATTCTCGCGGATCTCGCTGTGACCGACGAGGAGAACAACGATATCCACATCCGCAAGGAACTTGTCCAGATCGTGGTACTGATTCTCCACGATGTCGCGGCAGACCCAGGGATCGTAGACCTTGACGCCGCCGGCGAGGTGGCGCTCCATGCACTCCAGCATCTGCAGGGTGGGGCTTTCGCGCACGTCATCCACGTTTTCCTTATAGGTCAGGCCGTAGAGGCCAACGCGGGAAACATCCTTGATGCCGTGCTCGCGCATGATGTCGTGAATACGGCCGAGGACAAACTCCGGCATGGAGTCGTTGATCTTGCGGGCCTGCCAGATGAGGTTTGCAAGGCTGGGATAGTCGCCAACGAGGAACCAGGGGTCAACGGAGATGCAGTGACCGCCGACGCCGGGGCCGGGGGAGAGGATATTGACGCGGGGATGCTTGTTGGCGATGCGGATGATCTCGTAAACGTTCATGTCTGCCTGGCGGCAGATCTTGGTCAGCTCATTTGCGAAGGCGATGTTGATGTCGCGGAAGGTGTTTTCCACGACCTTGGTCATCTCAGCGGTGCGGATGTCAGTAACGACGATCTCGCCCTGGCAGAAGTTTGCATAAAGCGCCTTGACGGCCTCGCCGATCTCGGGGCAGTCGGCACCGATGGTGCGGGCATTGTGCTCCAGCTCGTAGACCATGTTGCCGGGGATGATGCGCTCCGGCGCATGGACGAGGTGAACGGTCTTGCCGATGCCCTCGCAGAGGGGACGGACGTAGCGGTCCATGGTGCCGGGGGACACGGTGGACTCCAGAACCACCGTGGCACCGTCGGGGCAGACCTCGAGGACGCTCTTAACGGCAGAGATGACGTAGGCGGGATCGATGCGCTTGCTGTCCTTGTCGTAGGGGGTGGGGACGGCGACAATGTAGGTATCGGTCTTGATGTACTCGCAGCGGAATTCGATACCGGCATCCAGTGCGGCGCGGAAGAGCTCGTCAAGGCCCTTTTCCTCAAAGGTCAGCTCTCCGGCGGAAAGCTTGCCGACGAGTTCGCGGTTGTAGTCGGTGCCCACCACGGAAACTCCGTGGGTGGCGAACATGAGTGCCGTGGGCAGGCCGATATAGCCAAGACCCACCACGTTGACAGTGGACATAATGCTCAGATCCTTCCTTTCGGTAGGTTATTCGTGAATGAAGAGAACGCCGAGGCAGCCGGGGCCGCAGTGGGCGGAAACGGTGCAGCCGGCGGTGGTCTCCAGGATCTCATCGAAGAGACCGGTGGCGGCGACAATGTCCTTGACGGACTGTACGGTGGCGGGATCCATCTCCGTATGGGTCACGAAGACGCGGGTGCGGTCAACGGTGACACCGGAAAGACGGTCGGCGGCGTACTTCTGCAGGGCCTTGCCGAGGCTGCCCATATATTTCTTGCTGGCATGCATCTTGCCGTTGTCGACAACGATGCAGGGCTTGATGTTGAGTACGGTAGCGCTCAGTGCGGCAACGGAGGAGCAACGTCCGCCGGCGCGCAGGAAGGCGAGGGTGTCGAGGATGAAGCTCGCATCCACCTTGTCGGCGATGCGGGCCATTTCGGCACAGATCTCATCGGCGCTCTTGCCGGCGGCGGCCATGTCGGCGGCCTTCAGCACCTGCAGACCGATACCGGTGGAAAGATTGCGGGAGTCGATGCAGTGAACGCCCTCCACCTCCAGAGCGGCGAGGGTGGCGTTCTGATGGGTGCAGGAAAATTCGCTGCTGATGGAGAAGTGGACGATCTCATCCGCACCGGCGGCCTTCAGAGAACGGAAATGGTCCTCAAAATCCGCGGGGGTGATGGCAGCGGTCTTGGGCAGCGTTCCGTCCGCCTTGAAGGCGGCAAAGATCTCGGCGGGGGTGATATCCACGCCGTCGCTGCAGAGCTTGCCGGCATGCTCCACCCGCAGGGGGATGGTATGGATGCCGTATTTTTCGATCAGTTCGGGGGACAGGTCACAGGTGCTGTCCGAGGAGATGAAAATGCGTGCCATGGTGTCAGTTACCTCCGTTTTGGTCGTCAGTCTGAGGCTCGTCTGCCTCCGTGCTTGCTTCCGGTGTCGGAAAATCTGCCGTCTCGGGCATAATGGGTGTGGCCGCAGGTGCTGCGGCGGGGATGGCGGGGGTATGGATAAACAGGCCGTAGCCCAAAAGGATGCAGAGAACGGTGGATACCATCAGCACCAGCACATACAGCAGGGGCCGGGCACCGAAAAAGTCGTAGGGAAGGAGCATCAGCAGGAAGTTGGTAAGGTTAAAGCCGCAGTGCAGCAGCACACAGGGCCAGAGAGAACGCTGATTCTCCCGCAGAATGCCCAGCGCAAGGCCGAGGATAAAGGCATAAATGATCCAGACGAGACCGGTGTGGATCAGTCCGAAGAAAACCGCCTGCAGAAGCACGGCAAATTCAAGCTTCATGCTCCGCTTCAGGGTGCTCTGCACCAGTCCGCGGAAGAGGATCTCCTCCAGGAAGGGGGCAAAAAGCACGGTGGCGAGGAAATAAATCATGTTGGGTTCCGTGGCCGTCAGCACGGCGGAGGCATCGCCATAGCTTTCCACCAGAGGTGTCGGCAAAAGACCGATGACGAAGCTCACCAGCAGGTTTGCCGCAAGACCGAGGGGGACGGCGGCGACAAGGGAGGAACGCTCCGCCGGAGCCACCAGCGAAAAACGGGCGCGGATGCGGTTTCTGCGCACCCGGACAACGAGCGCAAAGGCCGCAAGGGCGATGACCGAGCTTAGAAGCAGGTTGATAGCCACCGTCTCTGCGCTGTACTGCAGGATATAGGTCAAAATGTCGGTAGAGGTAACGCCGGAAATAAAATAGGAGATCGCACCGAGCACGACGAACACCGTGGATACCAGCAGCTGAACGGCAACGTACAGCAGGATATACAGGGCGGCGCGGCCCAGAGCGGGTATGGATCTTTTCATCGCAGAAAACACCTCCGGCTTGCGGATATTCGTCATTTTATTATACCAAATCTTTCGCGGTTTTGCAACAGAATTACAGGAGCAGAACTCTTTTTGGCCGCCCTGCATAGAATAAAGCAGGAAGCGGGGGGAGGTGGAGCCTATGTTTCGTCGGCATCACGGTATCGGTACGGCGGCGGTGACCTTTGCCGCCGGGGTGCTGGTGGCCTTCTGCCTGCCCACGTGGTTTCTTATCTGCGCGCTTTGCCTGCTGCTTATTTTTGCGGGCTGCGCCTGCAGGAGAAGATAAGGAGGATTTGGACGGATGCAGATCGTCGTTGTGCGGGCGCCGGGATTTCTGCGGGGCATCCTGCGGGTGATCTTTGGGATCCGGCGGGAGGAAGGCTGAAAAAACACCGGGGATGCTGGCGGCATCTCCGGTGTTTTGCGTGTATTACAGGATCATGCGGATGACATTGTGCAGGTTTCGCACGGTAACCTCGGTGACTTTGCCGCCGAATTCTCCGTCAATGGTCCAGGGGGTGGGGGCGGCGAGACGGAAGGAGGCCTCGCGGCAATGGCGGAAGGAAATACCGGCCACATCCTCAAAGCGGGAGGTGGTCAGCGCCTGCAGGATGCGCACAAGCTCGGCGGGATTTTCGGGATAACGGATGAGCATGAGCTCAAAAAGACCGTCGGCAAAGTCCACCTGGCCGGGCTTGAGCTTCAGCAGTCCGCCCATGGAGGTGGAGTTGCACACCGCGCCGAAGATAAACTTGCCGGAAAATTCCTCGCCCTCTGCGGTGGCGGTGAGCTCCGTGTAGCGGATAGAGCCGATGCTCTTGATGCCGTCAAGGACGTAGGCAAGATGGCCGAGGGCATTTTTCAGGCTCTGGGGAGTACTGTAGGAACTTTCGGTGAAGGCACCGAAGGAGGCAACGTAGGTGAAAAAACGGTCACCGAAGCCGCCGATGTCCAGCGACTTGGGCTCACCGTCTGCCACGCGGTCCGCCGCGGCGAGAATATCGGTTGGCAGCTTCAGGGAAGCGGCAAAATCGTTGGTGCTGCCGCAGGGAATATAACCGATGGCGGGACGCTCCGCCTCCGGAAGATCCATAAGACCGGTGACACATTCGTTAAGGGTGCCGTCGCCGCCGCAGCAGGCAACGGTGTCGTAGGTAAGGCCGAGGGCGCGCACGTATTCGGCGGCATCGCCCCGGCGGAGAGTGAACTTCACATCCACATCATAGCCGCCGGAACTTAAGCGGGCAAAAACCTCGGGCAGCAGGGGAATGATCTTTTTTTGCCCCGAAGTGGGGTTGACGATGAGAAGCAGGCGACGCCGGTCGGACATGGGCCATTCCCCCCTTTTTAACGTTCGGAATATATACTACAAGAGATTATACTCCGCCGCCTCTTTCTTGTCAACTAAAGTCCGCGTCCGAGCTCTCGCCGCAGCCGGGCGAGAATGCGCTTTTCGATGCGGGAGATGTAGGACTGGGAGATGCCCATGACGTCCGCCACCTCCTTCTGGGTCTTTTCCCGCTGGCCGCGCAGACCGTAGCGCATCTCGATGATGCGCCGCTCCCGGGGAGAGAGCCGGTCCACCGCCCCGAGAAGCAGCGCCCGGTCGTCCTCTTCCTCCAGCGGGCGGAGGGCCTCGCTGTCATCGGTGCCGAGGATGTCGGATAAGAGCAGCTCATTTCCGTCGCCGTCGGTGTTTAAGGGCTCGTCGATGGAGATCTCCGTGCGCTGGCCGGCGGTCTTGCGCAGATGCATAAGGATCTCGTTTTCGATGCATCGGGAGCAATAGGTGGCAAGCTTGATGTTTTTCTCCGGCAGAAACGTGTTGATGCCTTTGATGAGTCCGATGGTGCCGATGGAGATAAGATCCTCCAGCTGGATGCCGGTGTTTTCAAATTTCTTCGCGATATAGACCACCAGCCGCAGATTGTGCTCAATGAGTACGTCCCGCACCCGGTCCCGATCCTGCCCGAGCACCGAAAGCAGGTAGGCCTCTTCCTCCGGGGAGAGGGGCGGTGGCAGGGTGTCCGAGCCGCCGATGTAATACACCCCGCGTCCGGGAAGTAGGGTATAGAGATGAATTATGAGACGTTTCAACAGGGTCTTCAACATGTTTCCTCCAAAAAGCGGAACAAAATCAGATATCGCCAACCAATGCGCGGGCTCCGGCATCGGAGATGGGCATGGGGCTGAGAGCCACCAACCCCGCCACTGCGCGGCCGTCCACCGTCAGCCGGTCGGGGCGGAAGGCGGGAAGCAGGGCGCTGCCGGTTACCGTCCGGCAGGGCACAAGGCGGAAGCGGCTGCGGTCACTTTCGGGAAGCTCGGCGAGCACGGGGAGCCCTTCGGCAGGTACCCGCCGCAGCAGGCGCAGCGTGTCCGGAGATACAAGGCTTTGGAGAAGCATTTCCTCCGCCAAAATGACCGGTATGTTGCTTGCCGGATCCCGCAGCGTGCAGCCGGGATCCAGCCGGGCATCAAAAACGGCGGCACGGCCCGCTGCCTCGCAGCGGATGCGCCGCAGTATTCCCGAGCCGACGCGGGAACACC
>JAFYLV010000120.1 GCA_017556885.1 Clostridia bacterium
ACCGATGAAATGATCAGCGGGTTTTTGACGATGTTCACAAGCGTGCGGCCAAGCTCCAGCTTGCCCTCGTTTTTTGCATCAAACACGGCAAAAATGATAACCGCATAGATGTTGAACATGGGGATGACCGCCGCCATGATAAGCGCCATAGGGGCGGCGCCCGCCTCGCCGAAGAGATTGACCGCCACGGGCAGGCCGAAAATGAGACAGTTTGTACGCCAGGTCATTTGCATAAGAACACTGCGGCGTGCATTTTCCTTCACAAAGAGCGGAACAATGAGCGCCGAGGCAAGCACGATAATAAACAGTACTATTTCCGCAAAAAGCACCAGCCGCAGGTTCTCCGTGACGGATACACGGTTCTGCTGGATGCTCCGGAAGAGCATGACGGGAAGACAGATCTTAAAGACAAATCTGTTAAGTTTTTTGATCAGATCGCCGTCAAACCAGCCGACCCTTCCAAGGATCCGGCCGATCATGACCATGGCAAATAGGGGAAATACCGCACCGGCGGAAAAAAGAATATCCTGCATACGAAAGCCTCTTGTATCTGCGCGCTGCGCAGTTATTTTCTTCTCTATATTTTAGCCTCTTTTTTTCCTTTTGTCTACGGATAATAAAGAATTGACCTGACGGATAGGATGGTGTATAATTAAACTATGTATGAGCGCCTCAAAAGAAGGGCTCTGTCAAAGGAATTTGATTCTTATTTTTGGAGGTTTTCTATCATGCGCGTTGGTGTTATGGTCGGTTATCGCGGTGAGCGCGATCTCGACAAAAAGTTTGCTGACATTGTTGAAAAGGGCATCTTCTCCTGCCAGCTCTGCTGCTGGAAGCTTGTGGACGATCTGGAGGCTGAGGCAGCCTACGTCCGTGAGAAGTGCGAAGAGTACGGTGTGACCATCTCCTCCCTGTGGTGCGGCTGGCCCGGCCCGGCTTTCTGGAACTTCCGTGAAGGTCCCCAGACCCTCGGCATCGTTCCTCCCGCCTACCGTTTCGAGCGTTGCCTGCACCTGCAGCGCGGCATTGAGTTTGCCCACTATCTCGGCGTAAAAAATATCGTCACCCATGCCGGCTTTATCCCCGAGGATATGAACGATCCCAACTACACCGGCACCGTCGCCGCTTTGAAGGCACTCGTCAAGTGGCTGAAGCAGTACGAAGTCCGCTTCCTCTTTGAGACCGGTCAGGAGACTCCCACCACCCTCGTTCGCGTCATCGAGGAGTGCGGTCCCGAGTACTTCGGTGTCAACTTTGATGCCGGCAACCTCATCCTATACGGCAAGGCAAGCCCTGCCGATGCCATTGAGATCCTCGGCAAGTACGTTCATGACCTGCATGCCAAGGACGGTCTCTATCCCACCGACGGCATCAACCTCGGCACCGAGGTCGCTCTCGGCGACGGCAAGGCCAACTTCCCCCACATCATCAAGACCCTCAAGGAGCTGGGCTACGATGGCGCTGTGACCATTGAGCGCGAGATCTCCGGCGAGCAGCAGAATGCCGACATCCTCAAGGCTAAGGCTATCCTCGAGGATCTTATTGCCAACGCATAAGAGTTTCGCATGAAGAGAGTTCTTTCTTTCGTGCTCCTTCTCGCCCTCGCCATCTCCCTGTGCGCCTGCGCAGGCTATCAGGGAGACGGCTGGTCGGAGGACTTTTCTGATATTCCTCAGAACCCCGTCGCTACCATCACCATGGAAGACGGCTCCGTCATCCGTTTGGAGCTCTATCCGCAAAAGGCACCCCAGACGGTCTGCAATTTCATTTCCCTTGCCAATTCCGGCTTTTATGACGGACTGACCTTCCACCGCATTTCCCCGGATTTTGTCATCCAGGGCGGTGATCCGGACGGCACTTCCCAGGGCGGACCGGGCTATTCCATCTTTGGCGAATTTGCCACCAACGGCTATGAGACCAACGATCTCGTCCATGAGGTCGGCACCATTTCCATGGCCCGCACAAACTATGACAACAATTCCGCCGGTTCCCAGTTTTTCATCTGTATCGGCAATTATTCGGGCAGCCTGAACGGAAAATATGCAGCCTTCGGCAAAGTCATTGAAGGTCTTGACGTGTGCCTCGCCCTCGGTGAGCTTCCCGTCAACGGTGAAACTCCCGTGGATGCACCCGTCTATACCTCCATCCGCGTGGATACCTTCGGCTACGATTATCCCGAGCCCATCAAGCGCTGATGATCCGGATTCTACCCCGTGACCGCCATCTGCGCCGCTGTTTGGTTCTGTCAGCCCTATTCCTGTGCGGAACAGGGCTGATCTTTGCTCTGCGTGCGATCTTTGGTGCACCGTTCTATACCGTGTATACGCCCTTTGCCCGCGCGCTGCTTTTCGGGCTTTCCTGGGTAACCGCTATCTTCCCGTTTTCCGTCTCTGAGCTTATTATTACCCTTGGTGCTACGGTTGCTCCGCTTCTGCTGCTCATTTTCTTCTTTCGTGCCGCTTTTTCCTCGGGCAGCCGGGCCGGCCGGAGACTTTTAGGGTATCTTGCCCTGCTTTTGTGTGTTGCGACCGCACTGCTCTTCTGTTTCTATCTCTTTTGGGGAATGTCCTACGGCGCACCGCCGCTGGCAGAACAGTTGGGACTCGAAGTACGGACCTTTAGCACGGATGAGCTCCTTTCCGTTGCCGGGCAGATCCGGGATGAGCTTAACGAGGCTTCCGCCTCCCTTTCGCGAAATGACGACGGAACCCTTGCAAAGCTCGGTTTCCGGGAAACTTCAAAACATGCGGCCGAGGCAGTCAGCGCCTATACCGGACTGCCAACGGCACCGGCAAAAGGCGTCTTAAACAGCGGGCTCATGTCCTTTGCCACCATCACCGGCATCTTCATCCCCCATACGGCGGAATGCAATGTAAATACCTACAACCGCACGGCGGGGCTCTGCTTTACGGCAGCGCACGAAATGATGCACCGATGGTGTGTCGCGCCGGAGGATGCGGCAAATTTCGCCGCCTTCCTTGTGCTCTATGAGCACGGCGATGACTATGCCCGTTATTCTGCCCTCTTCAGCGCATGGCTCTACCTTGCGCCCCAGATCAAGCGGGCAGATTCCCCTGCCTATACAAAGCTCTACTATTCCCTTTCCGATGGTGTCCGCGCCGATCTTAAGCAATACGATACCCTTTGGAACGCCTATCGCGGCACCGTTATCGAACAGGCTGCAAGTTCTGCAAACAATGCCTACCTTGAGCTTCAGGGCGAAAGCGACGGCATTCAAAGCTACGGCCGCATGGTCGATCTTCTTATCGCCTACTATCTCTCCTGATGGGTTTCCGTCAGGACGGAGGAATTATGAAACGTTTTATCGCGATCCTTGCCGCATTGTCTCTGCTCATTCTCACCGGTTGTGCAGATACGCCCGCGGAATCCCCGTCGATTTCCGAAAGCATGCCCCCTTCTGCGGACATGCCGGGAAGCACCTCTTCCGCATCGGATGCCCTTGTTGAAGACAATAAGGAATACCGTTCTGCCGCCGATAAGGTCGTTATGACCTCCGACATCAGTTACGAGCGGCTGATCTCCGATGCCGTTCCCACCCTTGCGGCGGACAGCATCAACGCGACGGTCGCAACCCTCGCGGCAAATCTTCGGCTTTCGGCAGACCTGCGGGGCGAAGAGGCCATCAACGACCACAAAAACAACAGTTCTCTCGCCGCCTATTATGAGGTGCAGGAGATCGTTTTGGCACACGTTTGCGAAAAATCCGTGTCCTATACCATCCGTTCGACGGTATATTCCGGCGGTATGCATGCCCAGGATTCCGATACCACGCTGAATTTTGATGCGCAAACCGGCAAACAGTTATCTCTTGACGACATTTTTGATGTCACGGCTGATATTTATCTGCCCCGCCTGCACGCGGAGATCCTGCGGATCATCGATGCGGAGAAGCTGACTGCCGAGCCGACGGAGTTTCTCTATTATGAAAACTATGCCGAAGTGCTTACCGCAAACTTTTTTACCGATAAGTGGTATCTGACCGACGATACCCTGTATCTTATTTACCAGCCTTACGAGATCGCGCCCTATACCGCGGGTGTCATCACCTTTGCGGTCCCGTATTCCAACATTGCGGATATTCTGGAAAACACACAGGTAGGTTGATCTCCATGGTTGTTGGTGAAAAACTGCAACTGAATATCGAAGCCACCACCGGCACGGGCGACGGCATCGCCCATGCCGATGGTATCGTTGTTTTTGTACGCGGCGCGGTGCGCGGCGATCTTTGCCTGGCAGAGGTCGACCGTGTGACACGCCGCGCCGCTTTTTGCCACATTTGCGAGCTGATCTCCCCATCGCCGGCACGGATCGAACCTGACTGTTCGATCGCCGACCGCTGCGGCGGCTGTCCCGCACGGCACATGACCTACGCAGAAGAGCTTTCTGCCAAAGCGCAGCACGTCAAGAACTGCCTTCGCCGCATCGGAAGCTGGAACGCCGAGCCGGACCGCATTCTCGCCGCCCCCTCGCGGGACGGATACCGCAACAAAGCACTGCTTCGCTATGATCCCGCATCATTCAGCTTCGGTTTTTGCGAGGCCGGCAGCCATAGTCCCGTTCCCGGCTGCTGCCGCGCCCTTCTCTCCTGTGAGGATACCGACCGTGCGGTAAACCTTATCGCCGCCCACTGCCGGCAAACGGACTTTACCCCCTACGGACTGCTTGTACGCCGTTCCCTGCGGCACGGCGATCTGCTGCTCGCCATCCTCTCGGACGATCCCATCCCCGAAAAAGATACGCTGGTCGCAACCCTCACCGAATCCGTTCCCGAGCTTACCGGTATCGTGCGTTGCCCAGCCCCTAAGAAGGGCGGCATCGGGATCGGCCGGGACCCCGAACTGCTTTTCGGTACACAGTATATCCGCGAAACCCTGATGGGCATTGATTTTTCCGTTGCACCTGCTGCCTTTTTCCAGGTCAACACGCTGATGGCGGAAAAACTTTATGAGACGGCGGCAGAGTATATCCGAGACGCCGCACCTGCCTCCGTGCTGGATCTGTACTGCGGCATCGGCAGCATCGGATTGTGTACCACGCCGCCGGAGACCCGGCTCATCGGTGTTGAAATCGTTCCTGCCGCGGTGGAATGTGCAAAAGAGAATGCCGCTGCCTGCGGAAGATGCGCGGAATTTATTGCCGCGGATGCCTCTGCCGCCGCAGCCGAGCTTGCACGGCGCGGGGAGACGCCCGATCTCATCATCCTCGACCCGCCCCGAAAAGGACTTTCCGAGGATCTGTGCGACTTGCTCTGCAAAATGGCACCGCCGCACCTTGTCTATATCTCCTGCGATCCCGCCACCCTCGCCCGGGATATCGCCCGGCTGTCCGAAGGCTACACACCGCAGAAATACTCCGTCTGCGATCTGTTTCCCGGTACCGACCATGTGGAGACGGTATGTTTATTGTCCAAACTTAATGCGAAGCAACATATCGAGATAAACTTGGATATGGACGAGCTGGATTTGACCGATGCGGAGAAGAAAGCTACCTACCAGGAGATCAAGGATTATGTATTGGAGCATAGCGGCTTGAAGGTCAGCAGCCTGTATATCGCACAGGTGAAGCAGAAGTGCGGTATCATCGAGCGTGAGAATTACAACAAGCCGAAGTCTGAGGACGCTAAACAACCCCAATGCCCGCCGGATAAGGAGAAAGCAATCAAGGAGGCACTGACGCATTTCGACATGATTTAAGGAGGGCAAAGATGGTGTGCTTTAACAATTTTCAAAAATATATTGATAAGCATATAACAGAAAGAATTACCATAGGAAAGAGCGGAGCAAGTGTATATGAGCTGGATCATATATACATAGCAAAGCATATCCGGCGTAATTTGATGCAGTCTGGTGCTGATTGGGATTCCTATCGGCGTGAAGCGCAGTTTTATTCGTCTTTCACATCTGAAAACTTCTCTTTTCTGCCGAAGGTATATCATTGCAGCCAGACGGATGAGGAAATTCAACTCATCATGGAAAAATACTGTCCGGTCAACAGATATAATCTGGATGATACCATGCTGGAAAAAGTTTTTGATGTGTTGGCTCAAATTCATAATATGACGATTCCAGAGTTCTTACCTAAAATGGATACAGGCGCATTACAGCTTGAAGAAGATGAAATCAATCAATATTTGAGTGGTTGGTGTAATGTGATCAGAGAGCATGGTGATGTTTTTTCAGAGAGTGATCTCATCAAAATAGGAGAGAACATAAATACGATCAATAAACAGGCATATACCCCAAAGAAAATGTGCTGCCATGGTGATTTTCATTTCGATAATTTATTAGTAGATGACGAAGGAAAAATAATTGTTTGTGACTGGCAAAACGTTAATAGTGGTCATGTGTCAGGCGATATATCTTTTTTTCTAAGCAGATTATCTGCCGATGGATTCGAAATCAGCAAAGAAAAAGCTATTCAAATGTATTGTCGATTTGCGACCGCTGATATAACGCATAATGAAATTTCAATGCAGATGAGTTTGGCTAATCTTAATACTTCGTTTATCCATTGGCACAACTATCTTCGAGGATGTTCGATAGAGAGGGTACGGGGAATTTGGGATAAAATGATCGAGGATGCAGAGTATCTTTACAGTATGTGTGTCCGCTGATTACATCGTTTTGAAAGCACAATATGATGGCATATATTGGTTATGTAAAAGCATTTGCCAAATGATGAGAGTGTGATAGGTATGGAGAAACTAAGGAAATTTGACGTAAAGCAACTGAATATTGTAAATATTACTCCGGAACTTCTTAAGGACTTGCTATGCTCTCTGACAGGCTGGTAGGAATGAGCATCTATGAGTATGCTCCGTCTGGGACAAGGTATAGTTTTATTGATAAACTGATCCAATTTGGTTTCGCTCTTTAACTGGGCATTTGTGGAAGAAATAATATGGCAATATACTATTTTACAACCAACGGAAAATACCTTTATGTTGCTCAGTATGTCTCCTGCGACCCGGCCACCCTGGCCCGGGATGTGGCGCTGCTGAAGCAGCGGGGCTATGGGCTGAAAAACGCCCAGGCAGCAGATCTGTTCCCAAGATGCGCCCATGTGGAGGCAGTCTGTCTGCTGTCAAGAAAAGACAAATAAACAACTGAAAAACATTGAAATCAAGGGATTCTTATGCGTTGGTTCATTACCCGAACCTTCTGGAATCCCTTTGTCTTTCAAGGTATGTTAATGAAAAATTTGCCGTTATGTTGTATAATATGGAATAACAAAATTTGAATTCTACGGAGGAATGTTATGAAAGTATTTATCGTATATTGTCATCCTTCAAAAGCTAGTTTTACGCATGATGTATATAAATCTTTTGAACGAGGTTTAAGAGATGCAGGTCATGAGATTTTTATATCTGATTTATATGATATGAATTTTAAAACGGATATGAGTGAAGAAGAATATTTGCGAGAAACATATTACAGAGCTGATGGAATAAAACCAAAAGATGTCTTGATTGAACAAGAAAAAATACAGAACAGTGATGCTATTGTGTTTATATATCCTGTATTTTGGACGGAAGCACCTGCAAAGCTTGTGGGTTGGTTTGACCGAATTTGGACAACAGGATTTGCTTATAATCCAAATCCTACGATGAAGGTTCTGGAAAAAGCACTATTTTTAGTTTGTGCAGGAAAATCAATGAAATCTCTCATTGAAACAGGGGAAAAGAGTGCTATGGAAACAATAATGTTGGGAGATAGAATTCGTAATAGAGCAAAAGAGAAAGAAATGGTTATTTTTGATGGTATGACGCATTGGAATGAAGAAGTACGAA
>JAFYLV010000121.1 GCA_017556885.1 Clostridia bacterium
AAATTTATCATCATCGGCCGACTGAAAAATCGGTTTCACGTCATGTTTTGAAAACTCTATGCGCAGGTCTTCAAACAAAACGTCGTGTATATCCGCCCGGTCGCAGTTGCCGACATCGATAACTGCCGTCGTGTTATGAATCAGGTCGCAGTTGCGGAAAACGATGTTTTTCATCTCGGGCGCGACCGTATCCACGCCAATGTCAAAGGTATGACCCCAATCGTTCCATAAAACACATTCTTCAACCAGGATATCCGAAGATGCCATCGTATCCCAGCCAATCTGCCCTTTTACACAGACCGTATCGTCAAAGCTTCGCAGAAAACATTGCCGAACCGTGCAATTTCGGCAATTGTAAAAATCGATGCCGTCACTGTTATACCGCCAGTTACCGATCAGTTTCACATTTTTATAATGAATGTTTTCGCATCCGGCCTGCGTCATTGAAAGTCCTGCGCAGTTGCGAAGGATGATGCCAGTAATCTCTATGTTTTTACAGGCATAGAAAGAAAGTCCCGTTTTTACGGGCTGCATGATCCCGAGCAGCTTGTCAAACTGCTCATCGTCGCGGTAAATAAACGTGCCGCTTCCCCTTTGATAACTTTCGATATCCGTAAAGCAATCCGCCGTGCCGTCAACGATATTTTTCATCTGTTTCTTTTCCCAGCTGGCATCGGGGACTCTGGCATAGTCGTATGCCAAAAGAAAAGCCTCGGTCGTCCGCTCGTAAAAGCCGCCGTCAAGCACGCCCTCGCCGAGGATCCGGATGTTTTCGGCATTCACCGCAAGAAAAGCTCCGTAAACCACGGCGTCGCGATGTATATACACGGTGCTGCCGCTTTCCATGCGCATCTCTCCAACATGATGCACACCGGGGCCGAAATAACAGATGTCCTCGGGATTGTCGGGAAGCCGAAAATCGTGTATCGGATCCACAAATATATGCAAAGCATTGTGCGGACCGTCAAGTTCAAGGGTATAATACCCGTGTTTCGAAACCGTAAAGTGAATCTCTCCGCTAGAAACCGTCGGAGCAATGCCGGCTGACAGGGGTCTTACGGTCACTTCGCAAAAATCGGCAGACGTCGAAACGTTAAAATCAAGACGCTTTTCATCCGTTGAAATATAAATATACGCTGCTTCCTCCGTCTGCTCCAAAGGTCTCTGATGCCCCGGCCATAACCGGTTAAAGGGCATCGCCGAAACCTTCGCCGATATTGCATCAACCTTGATTCCGTTAACCGATACGTTGTAGAGATTACAGATTTCGGAAACTTCTGGCCGCGCGTTAAATCGTATCATAGTGATATTTCCTCGGATCGCTCGATTTCTTTTCCCTATGGAAAATATATCACAAACTGTACCCATGTGCAATTCTTTTCCGCAAAAATTCCCATTACCCAAAGTTACAGAAAGTCCAGGGAAAAGAAAAGCGACCCTTGAGAAATCTCAAGGATCGGTTTGGTGGGAGCGGGTGGATTCGAACCACCGTAGTCGAAGACAACAGATTTACAGTCTGCCCCCTTTGGCCGCTCGGGAACACTCCCATATTAATTTTTTGGAGCTGGTGGACGGACTTGAACCCCCGACCTGCTGATTACAAATCAGCTGCTCTACCGACTGAGCTACACCAGCGTCTACACGCCGCATCCAGACGGCCTATATATGTTACCACAGACGTCCCTTTTTGTCAACACCATTTTTCATCTTTTTTTCATTGACTTTGTGTCCCCGGGATGCTATATTTGAGAAAAGCCATTCCGGAGGTGTCCCATGCATCAGACCCATCATGCAGCCACCATCTACGTTTCCCCCTCTCTCGGACAGGACCGCAACTACAGCGGCGGTCATGACGGACTTTCCCCCGTTCCCGACGGTGCGGGCAGCGGTCCCTTCCGCACCCTCGGCGCGGCACTGAACGCTGCGAAGGATCTACGCACCGCCGGAGTCACCCGTCCGCTGACCATCGCCCTCTGTGAGGATATTTTTCTCGACAAACCCCTTCACATCACCGTTCCGGGCATCACGCTGACCTCTCACGGCGGCCGCCGCCGCATTTCCGGCGGTCATAAACTTGTGGGCTGGAACGAGGACATTTTCAACGGCGCGCCTTGCCTCTCTCATACCCTCCCCGAACGGAATTCCGGCTGGAATTTCACCGATCTTTACGTCAACGGTCTGCCTGCCGTCTCTCCCCGTTTTCCCGCGGAGGGAACTTTGCGCGCGCTCGCCTGCGAGCACGACGTCTGCGTCCGCCTTGGCGAAAACGTTTCCTCCAAATGGTTTGTGGCAGACACCGCAGATCTCGACGGCGTTGCGGGCATCGACACGGCCACCGTCAATTACTACCATTACTGGATCGATGAGCATTCCCCGGTGGAAAGCTACGATCCTGCCAGCGGAAAGATCGTTATGCAGTATGCCTCCCGCTTCGGCATTAACACCCACTACGCCCCGGAGGAACATTCCGGCGCCCTCAATTATTACCTGACCAACATTCCCTCTCAGTTCGGAAAGCCCGGCGAGTGGTATCTTGACCGTGCAGCGGGCAAGGTCTATTATATCCCCCGCGACGGCGAGTCTGTTGATACGCTCTCGGTCTACGCCCCGGAAACCGACAGTTTCTTCACCGTGAACGGCGAGGACATTCATATCCGCGGTCTGGATTTCTGCGCCACCCGCTGCGAATACGTCAGCCGCATCGAGATCTGCACCGAGACCGATCCGGAAAAAGCATCTTGTGACATCGCCTACGCCTCCGACGGTCAATCGGTCTGCGGCGCGCCGGGTGCCATCCGCTTCCGCGATGCCATCCGTTGCTCTCTCTCCGACTGCCGGCTTGAAAACGTCGGCATCTATGCCGTGGAGATCGGTGCCGGATCCCGCGCCGTGCGGATTGAGGACTGCGAAATGGGTCATCTTGCCGCGGGCGGCATCAAGATCGTCGGCGGCAAATACACCGCCCCTGCCGACCGCAGGACCTCCGGCTGCTCCGTCCGACGCTGCCACATTCACCACTGCGGTGAGCGCTATGCCGCCGGCTGCGGTGTACTCATCTGCCACGCAAGCGAGATCGAGGTTGCCGACTGTCATATCCACCATCTGGATTACACCGGCATTTCCGTGGGCTGGGAATGGGGCTACGGAGAAAATACCTGCTTTGGCAATCTCATTCGCGGAAATCACATTCACCACGTGGGCATGGGGCGTCTTTCCGACATGGGCGGCATCTACCTTCTGGGCCGTCAGCCGGGCACCGTGGTCTGCGAGAACCGTATCCACGACGTAACCAGCGCCCATTACGGCGGCTGGGGCATTTATACCGACGAAGGCTCCTCCTTCATGCGCATTGAGCGCAACGTCATCTACAACACCAAATGCGAATCCTATCATCAGCATTACGGCTCCTGCAACACGGTGCGCAACAATATCTTTGCCTTTGGTGGCGGCGGTGCCCGTCTTTCCCGCAACGAGCTTCATGACGGTATTCTCTTTGAGGGAAACATTTTCCTTCTCCGCGGAAAGCCGGCTTATAATGATACCGCCCTTGCCCCACTGTCATCCAAGCACAATCTTTTCTGGGACGTTGACGGCACGCCCCGGCTCTTTAAGGATGCCGATCTGACCGAGTGGCAAACAAAGTATGGCTATGACCTGGATTCCCTGGTTGCCGATCCCCCCTTTGCCGATGCGGAGAATTACGATTTCACGCTCAAGCCCGGTTCCCCCGCCCTTGAGAGAGGTTTTGAGCCCCTGACGGGTTTTCTTGCAACGGGAAGGGAGTAAACGAATTAACCGCCCAGAAAGTCATTTGCAACAACATAACCGATTGCTATAAACTTCGTGCCAAAGAAATTGATTGTTCAGGGAGCATAAACACAGTTCATTTAAACTGTGATCAGATCACGCACAAATAAAACAGAACACAGCTGTATAGATTACATTACCTACCGACAGGAAAAGGACAGAGAATGCTTTCAAATTCTCTGTCCTTTTTTCTGACAACTACTGGCTTACTACAGACACCTTGTTAGATCAGCTGTTCCAATTTATTTTCGATATTAACAAACCAAGCTTTGTTTCGGTATTCATCAAAACAATTCCAAGCCAGTTCCTTTTTCAAGAGACGAACAACCTGTTTATTGTCAGACGGTGCATCATACACATGCCACCCCATAACGAGCGGATATTTCAAATCATGATCTTTCACCGAAACGGATTTCTCAGCACATTGCAAAGCGCGCGTCAGATGGTGCTTTATTACTTCTTCATTTTGATCCAAAGCAATCTCATCCTCGGCAATGCTTCTATGTTCTACGCACATCCGCTTAAGATCTTCAAATCCCATATCATCATTCGGAAAAACGAGTTCATACATTTGTGTCACAGCTTTGCTTACCGCTTGAATATACGAAGTACCGCCCGGAATATTTTCGCAGCCTGCAATTTTTGCA
>JAFYLV010000122.1 GCA_017556885.1 Clostridia bacterium
AGCCGTGATGCGGCTTGCCGTCGGGCTGGCTTGTGCAGGTGTATTTGCCAAGCACGGAGATGGAATGATTGCAGCCGGTGCCGCTGCGGGGGTTGCGGCCGGGGAGATCTGCGCGCTGGTGTGCTTGTTACCGATGCTTTTCCGACAATGTGTCCGCATCAAGCGTTCGGATATAAGTGTGTTTCCGGAACTTGCGCGAATTGCACTGCCGTTGACATTCGGCTCGGTTATACATACGGTTGTAAACATTGCCGATATACGTATTCTGCTTTCTTCGCTGCAGATATCCGGTCTTTCCGGTTCTGCGGCGACCGAATTATACGGCATCTATTCCGGTTACTGCATGACGCTGTTTTCCTTTCCGCCGACACTCATTGCGGCGCTGACCGCGTCACTTTTACCGGCAGCAGCTGCACTGCATGCAGAGAAAAACAGGGAAGGGCTATCACGCCTTGCCGAGCGTGCTATGAAAACGGCTCTTTTTGTGGCAGCCCCTTGTACCGCGGGATTTTTGAGTATCCCGCGGGAGCTTTTATCGCTTCTGTTCCGCCGTTCCGGAGATGTGGCTATTGCAGCCCCGCTCCTTGCATCCATCGCTCCCGGCATCATCTTTCTTGCCGTTTCTGCGGTCTGCCGAACGCTTCTGATTTCCAGCGGTAAGGCGGCGAAGTCGGTTGGATCTACTTTGTTTGCAGCTATCATTCGAATCGCCGTAACTGCGCTTGCTGCCCGTATACCCGGCATTGGGATTTTCGGTGCTGCGCTGGCATCCGGTGCTGCGCTTCTTGTGCAGGCGGTTGTTGATCTTGTTACTCTGCGCCGTATGCAAATTGTATCCTTCAGGCTACGTGCGTTTATGCCGGCGATTCTTTTAAGTCTGCCTCTGGTTATCATTTCTCCGTGTATGCTCCGGCTGCTGACGCCCTGTCTCGGTGCAGATAAAGCGACTGTCTTTGCAGTGCTTGTGTCGGCGGCAGTGTATCTGATATGTGGCACATTTTTCGGTTTTATTAACCCATCGGCACTTTTGACCCTGAAAACCCCCAAAATAGTGAAATGTAAAAAATGCTGATAACAAGCCGATATTTTCCGTATTCAACTTGAGAATCGGCTTGTAATAAATACTAATACATAAAAACCCCTTGCGAAAGGAAGAAAAATATGTTACAATTTACAAAAAAAGAGAAGTACGATTTTGCTGATTTGGTAAACATCATGGATATTCTCCGTTCTGAGGATGGTTGTCCTTGGGACCGTGAGCAGGATCATGCCTCGATCCGCAAGAACCTGATCGAGGAAACCTATGAGGTTTGCGATTGCATCGATCGAGCCGATCTTCCCGGGATGTGTGAGGAACTCGGTGATCTCATGCTGCAGGTTGTATTTCATTCGAAGATCGCAAGTGACCACGGTGAGTTTGAACTGATCGATGTCACCGACGGTGTCTGCAAGAAGCTTATCCTTCGCCATCCCCATATCTTCGGTGACGTGCGCGCCGACACCTCGGAGGAGGTGCTGAAGAACTGGGATCAGATCAAGCGCGTAGAGAAAAATCAGAAAACCTATACAGATACGCTGGAACAGATTCCTTCATGTCTTCCCGGTCTTATGCGGGCAGAGAAGGTGCAGCGCAAGGCAGCCAAGGCGAACTTTGATTTTGCATCCGCCGACGAGGCATCCGCAAAGATCGGCGAGGAGCTGCAGGAACTTAAGGCCGCCGAGGGTACGGACCGTGCATCGGAGGAATTCGGAGATCTGCTTTTCTCGGTCGTAAATGTCGGCAGACTGATGGGACTCGATTCGGAGGAGGCCATCACGGCTGCCACCAATAAATTTATTCGCCGCTTTGCCGCATTGGAAGGTCATCTGCTCGGTGAGGGCAGAAACATTGCCGACGTTCCCATGCAGGAGTTGGATACAATTTGGGAAAAAATTAAGATAAAGGAGCACCACCATGAACAAGACTGAACTCATCGCAGAAGTCGCTGCAAAGACAGGCATGACCAAAAAGGACACCGACAAGATCGTGGATGCCCTTCTCGACACGGTATGTGACACCCTTGCAAAGGGCGAGAAGGTTGCCCTCTCCGGCTTTGGTTCCTTTGATGTCCGTGTCCGTCCCGAACGTACGGGTAAAAATCCCCGCACCAAGAAGTCCATCGTGATTCCCGCCTCCAAGTCCCCCGTGTTTAAGGCGAGCAAGAACCTGAAGGACGCCATCGATAAATAAGAGGAATTCATGCGAATTGATAAATATCTAAAGGTCGCGCGTCTCATCAAGCGCCGCACGGTTGCGAATGAGGCCTGTGATAATGACCGCGTTATGGTTAACGGACGTCAGGTTAAGGCCTCTTATGCCGTTAAAGTCGGCGATATTATAGAGATCGGTTTTGGTGCAAGAACGCTGAAAGTTGAGGTCACTGCCGTGACCGAGCATGCCAATAAGGCGGATGCGTCCTCCCTTTACCGCGAAATTATTTAGCTTTATAGGATCGGCAGCTTATACCGGAGCTGCCGATCATTTTTGTTACTGCCGAAGCATATAATTCTTTGAGATTATTCAGAAAAGGCGGTAATTGGGTTTGAAGGATGAATATAAGGCGGCATTGCCCCACAATCTGATCCTGGAGGGACGTGGAAATCTGTCTGTATCCGGTGTCGAGGGCATCGTTGCAAGTAATGAACGCGAGGTGCTGATGCACACGGTCATGGGTGACCTTGTTGTGTTGGGAGAAGGCCTTCACATCGATGCATTGAGCGTCGAGACCGGAGATCTGCAACTGTCCGGGCGCGTGGATGCTCTGCAGTACAGAGAAAAGAGCAGTGCCCGAACCGGGCTTGCGGCTCGGCTTTTCGGCTGATGGGCATTTCGATCACAGGGCAGGGGCTTGCATTTCTGATGTCCCTGCCGCTTGGCGCGGTGATGGCTTTTCTGTACGGAATTCTTCGCATTTGCAGATATATATCCGTTCGTAAGGTCAATACGGATCTGTGTGACTTTGTCTGTCTGTTTCTCTTTTTTATGTTGTATTTTGCCTTTCAGTTGTATGCATCCGATGGGGAATTGCGCCTTCATCTTTTGTCTGGGTGTGTAGGCGGTTTCTATCTTTGGCGGGTGCTGATCGGTGAAACTGCGGAGCGTTTTATCATTCGCTTTGTACGACGGATCCGAAGCATTTTTATTAAAATTAGATCGTTTGCTCTATTGCATTTTCAAAGACTGTGGGGTATAATTAATAAAAGTTTTTTTGTGTTGAAAATCAAGGAATTTTTGCAGAAAGGAAGCCGCGGAAATGGTCAAGCAAAATCCGAGAAGGAAGAAGATCGGGATTCTGCCGAAGCTCGTTCTCCTCGCGGTTTTCGTTTATACTCTTGTCGTTCTGATCAGCATGTACGGAAAGATCGACGATGCAAAGGCCGAAGTGGATCTTCTGCAGCAGCAGGTAGACCAGCAGAAGCAGCAGAATGATATCCTTGCGGCAAATGATGCCGGTTCGCTGACGGACGAGATCATTGCGGATATCGTTCGTGACAAGCTTGGCTATGTTCTTCCCGGCGAACTTATTTTTAAGGACGAGGCAGCCAAATAGTTTGTATATTTCAGACCGCGGTTTCGCGGTCTGTTTACATTTTTGTGATAGGAACTGAGAAAGATGCGAGAGATTGATTGCAGCCATATAACCGATACAGTTGCGGAGCTTTGTATCCGGGCTAACCTTTCCGTTGGTTCGGATGTAGAGGATGCCGTATACGCCGCGGGTGAGCAGGAGTCGTCTGCTGCCTGCCGGGCAGCGTTACAGGGAATTTGCGAAAACTTTCAATGTGCTAGAAATGCCGGCCTGCCCGTTTGTCAGGACACCGGAATGGTCGTCGTTTTCGCCGAGGTCGGACAGGACGTGCATATCACCGGCGGTGCTTTTGAGTCAGCTGTTAATGCAGGTGTTGCTAAAGGTTATAAAGAAGGTTATCTTCGCTGTTCTGTTGTTGGCGACCCGATCTTTCGGCAGAATACCGGAGATAATACGCCAGCGGTTATCTATACCCGTATCGTACCGGGGGATAAGATCCGGCTTACGGTTGAGCCGAAAGGCTTTGGAAGCGAAAATATGAGCACTCTTCGAATGTTCACACCCGCTGCGACGGAGGAGGATATTATTGCCTTTGTCCGTGAGACGGCAGAAAAAGCAGGCTCAAATCCCTGCCCGCCCATGATCCTCGGTGTTGGTATCGGCGGAACTATGGATAAGGCAGCAGTCATGGCAAAGCATGCGCTGACCCGTTCGCTTGACTGCCGTAATGCGGATCCGCGTTATGCATCTCTTGAGGAGCGTATGCTCGCAGCGGTGAACTCCACAGGTATCGGAGCCCAGGGCTTTGGCGGTGATATAACAGCACTTTCCGTCCGTATCGAGAGTTATCCGACGCATATTGCCGGTCTTCCCGTAGCTGTTAACGTAGGCTGCTATGTTACCCGGCATGCCGAGACGGAAATTTAGTGAATAATTTGTGAAAATTACTAAAAGCCTATGGTAAAATCTGTCACTCTGTTGTATAATATGTTCGGGGACACAGATCCCTAATACTCTGAAGGAAGTGACAATCGAATGAAGATCCAGTACCAGGAAAGAAAAGCCAGTGTCGATGGTGGATTCTACACACGCGCCGAACGGAAACTTGCCAAACTCGACCGCTATTTCAGTCACGATTCGGAGGCGGTCATCAAAATTGACCGGGTTCGGGAGGCATACAGTGTTGAGGTAACTGTTTCCTCCCAGAATATGTATTTCCGCGCAGAAGAGCGCTCGGAGAACAGTTACGCCGCGCTGGACGATGCGGTTGATGCCATTGAACGTCAGATCCGCAAGCACCGTACGAAACTCGGTAAGCGTATCCGCGAAACTGCTTTTGATAAGACGATGATGGATCCGCAGGATGTTCTGCCCGTGGAGGATCCTCTCAAGATCGTTCGCACCAAGCATTTTGCGCTGAAGTCCATGACCGCGGAAGAGGCGGTGCTGCAGATGGACCTGCTCGGTCATAATTTTTATGCCTTCCGTAATGCGGAAGCTGGTGACATGGTCTGCATCGTTTATATGCGTGCGGACGGAAATTACGGACTGATTGAAACCGAATAAAATCACGGATAGAGAAAAGTGACGGTCGCGAGACCGTCACTTTTTTCAGAATAACTGACCGGAACGGTTATGCCGGAGTGATTCTGCCTGCAGATATGCGCAGAACGTGGTCCGCTTTTTCGGCTACGGACATATCATGCGTTATGAGCACGACCGTTGTTCCGTCGCTGCGGCATTTCAGCAGCAGATCGAGTATTTTCTCCGTAGCATCGGGATCCAGGTTTCCCGTCGGTTCATCGGCAAGCAGAAGCTTTGGACCTGTGACCATGGCGCGGGCGATGGCAACCCGCTGCATCTGTCCGCCGGAGAGTTCCCCCGGCCGATGTTCGCTCCGTGCAGACAGCCCCACCCGTTGAAGCATTTCCCGAGAACGTGTATGGATCTCATCCCGGGACATGCCGCGGTAGAGCAGAGGTAAAGCTACGTTTTCTTCCGCGGTGAGGCGCGGTATCAGCTGAAAGTTTTGAAAAACAAAGCCTATATACTGTTTTCGAAGTTCGGATAATTCTTTCTGGGACAAATCCTTTGTGCGTATTCCGTTTAGTAGATATTCACCGGCGGTAGGTTTGTCAAGGCAGCCGAGAATATTCATAAGAGTGCTTTTTCCGGAGCCGGAGCTTCCTATAATTGCTGTGAGAGTACCTTTCGGCACAAAAAGATCTGTACCGACGAGTGCATCTACCTCCCCGCAAATTCCTGAATATATTCTTGTAAGTCCTCGTGCTTCGATCATATACGGTTGCAAATCGATCACCTCAAAAGTTATTCTTTCGTTTTGCGGATATTGCATACAAAACAGAAATTGGCATGCATTTTAAAGCTTTCTTTGGCTTATACTGTGCATGTCGGTCGGGATAGGAAAGAAAATTGGCCGACAGGGAGTGATGCCATGAAGCAATTTGCAAAACGGTCTGTGCTCCTGTTTCTCCTTCTGTCATTGGTCTTCACCGTGTCCGTTTCCGCTGCGGATGTGAATTTGGCAGAGGGAATACTTCCGGAGGATTATTCGCCTAAGCTTTTGATCCCCGGAGGTGAATGCCTGGGCATTCGGCTATTCTCTGAAGGTGTGATCGTTCTCTCGTTCCGGGAGCTTGATGACGGTACGTCAAAAATCTGTCCGGCTAAGTCTTCCGGCCTGCGGGTTGGAGATGTTATCCTTGCGGTTGACGGAAAGCGCGTCAACTCCGTTGCTGAATTCACGGATGCGATGAATTGCGGCGGTGAAACCGTTAAGCTATCCGTACGCCGGGGAGATGCGGAGGAAACCTTTACGGTTTCTCCCGTCAGGGACGGTGATTCGGCCAGGATCGGTGCCGTTGTCCGTGATAGTACGGCAGGGCTTGGTACGGTGACCTTTTACGATCCGGAAACGGGTCTGATCGGCTGCCTCGGGCATCCGATCTGTGACCGTGATACGGGTGATATCTTCACGATTTCCGGCGGCTCTCTCATTTCGGCCCGCGTGGTCGGTGTGGAGAAAGGCCGTGTCGGTGATCCGGGAGAACTCATTGGTTCGGATTTTGGTACCGATAGCCTTGCATCTCTGTATGAAAACGGTGAAGCCGGAATCTTCGGTGTTGTAACCGACTCGTCTCGGTTTGACGGAGAAACGGCTATAGCGGTTGCCGGAGAGGATGATGTGGTAAAAGGTGAAGCGGAGATCCTTTGCTGCATCAACGGTGTCAGCGCAGAACGTTATACCGTAGAGATCGTGAATGTGCGTGACCTTGATGACGATGATATGCGTGATCTGGAGATCCGCATCACCGACCCGAGACTTCTGTCTTCTACAGGCGGCATTGTTCAGGGAATGTCGGGGTCTCCCATCATTCAGAATGGAAAGCTCATCGGTGCGGTGACTCACGTTCTGGTAAACGATCCGACACGGGGATACGGGATCTTTATTGAGAATATGCTGGATGCTGCAGGATAAAGAGGAGGCAGGGGCGAAGTGCCCCTGCCTTCTTTCCGGTGAATACAAACAGTTAGTTTGTTTCCCCTCACGACATTTCTGGATTTTTACATTGCCTTGCTTTTGAATGTAATATATTATATAAAAACAGAAATTCAACTGTGAGTAGAGGCTTTCTCGGGTGCGGTTATTTAATTGCAGAACAATTCATGATATAATGAATGCAGAATCTTATATGTTCATTGAAAGGAGATATGATATGACATTTGGTGAAAATCTTAAAACACTACGAAATTCTCGTTCAATTTCGCAAACAGATTTAGCGGCACAGCTTGGTTATTCTTTTCAAAACATCTCGAAATGGGAGAGGAATGAGAGCCTGCCGGATGTCGGAACGCTGATTGAAATTGCAAAATTCTTTTCTACTACAACGGATGCGCTTCTTGGATTCGCTCCTGAAGGAAAATTTACGACCCTTACAATAGGCAATAATGAAGTGGATATTTATTGTAATTATCCCGAAACGGAAACACGGTTATCAGGTAAGATCGTTTTTGCAATTGATAGGGAAGGTAAAATTGCCGGCACGGTATTTATACCACATATGCGTGCATATAAAACCGGATATATTCGAAATATGTATGATCCTTTAGCGGAAGAAAGTACGCTTATTTACGAACACACATACCGCTCGCGCCACGAGAATATTGTTGACAATAAAAGAATCAGAATACCAGAAAACGGTTATGTGATAGCTGTGTCTGATAACACTTTTGCCACAAAGAGGATTATGAAATTTATCATTCCCGAGGAATATGCTGCCTTTTTGGATCCTGAAACACATTCTGGTTATTATAACAGTAGGAACGGTAAAAGCTTGTTCTGCGATATATTAAAGCATAACGAACTTGATAATATTACTGTAGAATTAACTGATACCGGCATTCATTTTAAGAAACTGTCACAAACGGTTGATCCAATGTCTGTTAATATTGAGGCTCTTGCAAAAATTGTCAGGACAGAACTTCAAAAGGAACACGATAAACAGATACAGTATCTTAAAGATAGAATTGATGAACTTGAAGATATGATTGAAGACAATGAATGCAATATAGATGATTTAGATGCTCGAATTACTGAGATAGCATCTAAACTTTCAGAGGATGACTAACGCTCCTACGGAATCTTTATTGAGAATATGCTGGACGCAGCGGGCTGATAGAAATGACAGGGGCAGAAATGCGCCTGTCATTTTTGCTGAATGTGTGTTATAATATAACCTGTAAGCAGTAGAATTCGTCTGTTTTGAGGTCGCGTTTTATGAGAAAATTGTCTGCGATTCCGGCTCCTGCCGTTGCCGGGGTTATTCGCGAAAGAACAAAGCTTGCTGCTGCAGCGGAGATTGTAAACTGTACCTGTGACGGCGCAGATATGATCGATCTCCATCTGTCCTGCCTGGAAAATTACACTGAAAATGTTGTGCGCGAGTTTGTGAACTTTTCAAAACTTCCCATTCTTGCGCTGAATTATAATCAGACGACGGATTGGAAGGACGCCGGTTATACAGAAGAGGCGCGGATCGAGTCTTTGCGAGCGGCGGC
>JAFYLV010000123.1 GCA_017556885.1 Clostridia bacterium
AAGACCGCTTCCGGTATCACCGTCAACGTTGTTTCCACCGACGGCTCCAAGGCTAACATCCTCGGTATCGACGCCGGCAACTACCAGCTCGCCACCGTCCAGTCCGACGTTATGGCTTATGCCTGGGCCGGCACCCGTTCCTTCGAGACCGAAGGCGCTCTCGACTCCTTCCGCGTTGTTGGCGGTCTGTACGCTGAGGCTGTCCAGCTCGTCACCATGAACGATGAAATCAAGACCGTTGCCGACCTTAAGGGCAAGAAGGTCTCCATCGGTGCCGCAGGCTCCGGCGTTTACTTCAACGCTGTTGACGTTCTCGGCGCTGCCGGCCTGACCGAGGCTGACATCGTTCCCCAGTATCAGTCCTTCGCGGATTCCGCCGATGCTCTGAAGGATGGCAAGATCGATGCCGCCTTCATCGTTGCCGGCGCTCCCACCCCCGCTATCCAGGAGCTCTTCACCACCAATGCCAATGCCCGCCTCGTTCCCATTGACGGCGACATTGCTGCGAAGCTTATGCAGGATTCCCCCTACTACACCTCCTATGAGATCCCCGCCAGCGCTTACAACACCGCTGAGGCGATCACCACCGTTACCGTCAAGGCTACCCTTATCGTTTCCACCTCCGCCTCTGAGGAGGATGTTTACGAGCTGACCAAGGCGATCTTCGACAACAGCGATGCCATCACCGCGGCTCACGCCAAGGGTGCCGAGCTCTCTCTGGAGAATGCTACCAGCGGTATGACCGCTCCCTTCCACAAGGGTGCTGCGAAGTACTTCGCCGAGAAGAACATCACCGTTGAGAGCAAGTAAGCTCTGACATAAAGTTTGATCTTCTGAAATGATTGGCTGCGGCCCCAGAATGAGGCCGCAGCCATTCCTGCTATTCTATCAGACCCCGAAAGGTAGGTTTTCCCATGGCTTTCTTCAAAAAGAAGGCAGTACCGGAAACTCAGGAGCCTATGGATCTTGATTCGGTCATGAAAAAATTTGACCGAGAGTCCAATACCCGCGTTTGGGAAGGCGTCCCGAAAATCGTGGTTTCCTGCGTTCTGGCTGCTTTCTCCGTGTTCAGCATCTGCGTCACGCTTTTTGCCACCTGGATGGACGAGATCCGCCTGACCACCTTCATGGCGTTCATCATGTTCATCGGCTATCTCGTATTCCCCGCGAGAAAGGGCAAGCAGCGTGTCAACTATATGCCCTGGTACGATATTATCCTGATGCTTCTTGGTACCGGTGCTTTCCTTTATTTCACCGTGAATGCCATCGATATCGTTAAAAACTTCCGCATAACTCCCGTGGAAGTCGCAATCGGTATCATCGGTATCCTCTGCCTTGCTGAGCTCTGCCGCCGCAGCGTAGGTCTTCCGATTCTGTGTGTTGCCGGTGCTCTGCTTGTGTATGCACTCATCTGGGGCTCCACGAACCCGAGTATCGGTGCCCGCGTGACAGAGACGGTGCGCGTGCTCTTCTATTCCAAGGAGGGCATTCTCTCCACCCCGGTCAACGTTTGCTCCAAGTACATCGTCATGTTTATCATCTTCGGTGCATTCCTTGAGCGTACGGGCATCGCTGACTTCTTCATTCAGATCTCCAATGCCCTTGTGGGTCGCTTCTCCGGCGGTCCTGCAAAGGTCGCGGTCGTTGCTTCCGCAATGGAAGGTATGGTTTCCGGCTCCTCCGTTGCCAACACCGTGGGTTCCGGCGCCGTTACCATTCCTTTGATGAAGCGTACCGGCTACAAGCCCGAATTCGCAGCTGCGGCTGAGGCTGCTGCCTCCACCGGCGGACAGATCATGCCTCCCATCATGGGCGCCGCCGCCTTCCTTATGGCGGAGACCATCGGCATGCCGTACTCCAATCTTGTTGTTAAGGCGATCCTGCCCGCAGTGCTTTATTTTGCCGGCGTGTTTATCACCGTGCATCTGGAAGCCAAGAAGGAAGGCCTGCGCGGCCTCTCCAAGGAGGAACTTCCCCGCCTCAAGCCCCTGCTGAAGCAGACCTATCTGCTGCTGCCCCTGATGCTGCTCATCTACCTTGTGGGCACCAGCACCAAGTCCATCGCCTACGCTGCTGCCATCGCCATCCTCGTGGCTATCGGCGTCAGCCTCTTCAATAAGGAGCATCGCATCACCCCCAAGCGCCTGCTGGAGGCGCTTGCCGCCGGCGGCCAGGGTATGATCACCGTGGCTGTGGCCTGCGGCGTTGCAGGTATCGTTGCCGGAATCATCGGCGTCACCGGTCTGGCTTATATGCTCTTTAACGGTATCGTCACCCTTGCGGGAAATCAGATCATTATCGCCCTGTTCCTGACGATGCTCTGCTGCATCGTTCTCGGCATGGGTGTTCCCACCACGGCAAACTACTGCATCATGGCGGCGACCTGCGCCCCCATCCTGGTGCAGATGGGTGTTCCCATGGTGGCGGCGCACTTCTTCGTCTTCTACTTCGGCATCGTGGCCGACCTTACCCCGCCGGTTGCCCTCGCGGCCTATGCGGGTGCGGCCATTGCCCAGGCAAATCCCATGAAGACGGCGGTCACCTCCACGAAACTTGCCATCGGCGCGTTTATCGTGCCCTACGTCTTTGCTCTTAATCCGGCCATGCTCTTTGTGGATACCAACGCCTGGGAGGTTATCCTCATTTGCATTACCTCTCTGGTCGGCATGTTCGGCGTTGCCGCCGGTCTGGAAGGTTACTTCCTGCGCAATATGCGCTGGTATGAGCGCATCGCTACGATCATCGGCGGTCTGCTGCTCATCTACCCCGGCCTTGTAACCGATGCTGTCGGATTTGCCCTTGTCGGCAGTGTACTGGTCTTTGAAATCCTTACAAAGAATCAGAAGATCGCAAAGGGTGTTATCTGATCCCCCAAATATACAGTCGAAAAGCTCCGTACGGCTATCCGTACGGAGCTTTTTTAGTTGCATGTTGCTTTACAGATGCTTTCCTACGATTTCAAGCCAGCGGTCGGCGATCAGCCGGTGACCAACAAATGTGGGGTGCAGATTGTCCCAAATGAGATAGGACATGGGTACGCGCTCTGCCGCACGGTCGAAAAGATCCTGAAGGGGAACGTAGATCGCGCCGCAGCGTGCTGCGATGTCGGGCAGCGCCGCCTGCAGCATCCGGATGCGGAAGAAGATCTCGCGGATCCGACTTTCATCCCGAACCGTGTTTGCGAAACGGAAAGCCTTTTCGCAGAGCGGATGGGGAATATTCTCAAAAGGCGCATCCTGGTTGCGGACATCGGCATAAAAAGGCTCGCATAGAATGAGACGCACGCCGGGAAGGGCGGCTGCGGTATCCTGCAGCATGCGCTCCACCCGGGAAAGATAACCGGCGGTTGCCTCCTCTGCAGGGAGGGCAAGGTCTGCGTGCACATCATTGACGCCCACCAGCAGGCTGACGTGCGTGGGACGCAGGTCGATCACATCGGTCTGCCACCGGGAGATGATCTGCTGTGTTGTATCGCCGGAGATGCCCTTGTTGACAAAACGCGGCATAGCTTCGAGATTGTCTGCCGCGAGCTGCGCGCAGACCATTTCCGCATAGCCGTGGCCGAGAATATGGTTTAGATCCATGCTCATGCCGCGGCCACCGTGGGTAATGGAATCGCCGATAAAAAGAAGGATGTCTTTATGGGTGAGAGGAATCATAAAAATCTGCTCCTTGCCGATGGCTTTTTTAGAATGATACTCTAATGGGACGGAAAAGTCAATCGCGCCAATCCGGTTTACATACGGAAAGTATTTTGATATAATAAGAAAAATGCGATATATGAAAGGAACGGATATATGAAAGCCTTTGAAATTATGGAGGATCTGTTTTCTCTGACGTCCCCCCATGATTATTCCAAAACCTGCGATACCTGCAAGGCCGGTGATCCGGAACGGGAGGTTACCCGCGTGGCCACCTGCATGTTTGCAACTCCTGCGGTCATCCGCGCTGCGGCGGAGTGGGGCGCTCAGCTTCTCATCACCCATGAGCCGACCTATTATAACCATATGGACCTGGAGACCGATGAGGCGCAGGCCTGCGAGAAGCGCAAGCTGGTTGCGGATACCGGCGTTGTCATCTGGAGATATCACGATCATCCCCATTTTACCAAGCCGGACGTCATTGTGGACGGCCTTCTGAAGAAAATGCAGCTGCCGGCAGATATCGAGTGGGTGGGCGAGCTTACGCTGACCCGCCTTCGCCTGCATAAGCCCATGACTCCCGTGGAGGTTGCGCGTCATATCGAGGAGCATCTCGGCCTGAAGCACATCCGTATCTGCGGCACAAGGGATGAGGCCTGCAACTACGTTTCCATCACCGTTGGCGCTATCGGAAATCTCGTTATGCAGGAGCTTTGCGAGAAGGAAAGTGAGATCGTCCTCGCCGGCGAGACCTGCGAATGGGCCATCTGCGAGTATGCCCGTGATGCGGCGGAGCTGGGCAAAAAGAAAGCCCTGCTGGTGCTTGGCCACGTTGGCAGCGAGCGCGACGGTATGGTGCGCACCGCGGAGCTGGTGCGCGAGCGCCATCCCGAGATCGAGAGTAAGTATTTTGAGTGCGGCGAGGTCTACACCTATACCGACTAATACAAAAAATCCCCCGTCTTGCAAAACGGGGGATTTTTTTGCGCTTAGTCCATAACTTTCAGCCGGCGCAGGGCAAGCACGAGTGCCGGAATGAGAACCAATTGCAGGAGAATGCCGGGCAGTGCATTGGTAAAGGCACCGGCGATAAAGAGCGGGAGAGAGAACTCCGTACCGAAGAAGAACATGACAAACCGGGCAACACCCCATATAAGCCGTCCGCCGAGCATCGCAAGAATAAGGGAAAGGTAAACGGACAGGGGCTTGCGGCCGAGAAGACGGTAGAGAAGACCGGTGAGGAGACCGTAGGCGGCAAGCTCAAAGGCCATGGGAAGGGCGGTGAGCAGCGGCGGCATGGAGAAAAGCAGCGTGCGGAAAAGGGGGGTGATAATGCCGACGGCAAGTCCCCACCGCCAGCCAAGCACAAAGCCGCACAAAAGTACCGGGATATGCATGGGCAGCAGCATGCTGCCGATCTCGGGGATTTGCGCCGTCAAAAAGGGCAGCATAAGCCCGAGGGAAAGAAACAACGCCGCAAGAACAAGGTCGCGCAGAGAAGAGTGACCGGATCTCATAAGGAAACCTCCTGAAAAAAACAAAGGCAGCACACCCGGGGTCGCCGGGTGCGGCTGCCTTCGTGGCTTTGGATATTTTGGGGCAATGCGAATGTCTTCGTGACGGAGAGATTATAGCACGGATGGTATCTTTTGTCAATCCATGCGGGTGCCTTCGCGGTAGAACTCAATGCCCATTTCCTTGAGCTTCGGATACAGGCGCTCCCGGGTGATCTGCTCCGGCAGGAAGGAGAGCACACCGGGGGCGCAGAGCTTCAGCACCTCCAGGGAAAGGCGTGCGAGCTTCAGGCGGTGGCGCACAGCATCGGAATCGGCAAGGGCATCTGCCTCGTCAAAGAAAGAGAGCCATTTGGCATAATCGGCGCGGAAGGC
The DNA here is from genome assembly GCA_017556885.1 of Clostridia bacterium. Lineage (GTDB taxonomy): Bacteria > Bacillota > Clostridia > Oscillospirales > QAMX01 > RGIG1911. The sequence continues at coordinate 5,531 of JAFYLV010000123.1, forward strand.
ATTGGTGGTCTCCAGATCCATCATCTGATAGCCAAAGATGGTGGGGGAGTAGGAATAAATGCCGGAGTGCTGGCGCAGGGCGCGCTCGTGCATGGAGAGGATATAGCGGTAGACCGGCTCCCAGGCGGCGCCGTAGTAGTTCTGCAGGAACTCCAGCATATGGCGCCTGTAGGTCTCCTCGTCCATATCGGGCTCCCAAAGAAGCTTTGCGAGCAGATAGGCGCGGAGGGCGTTGAGCTCACCGTCCACCTTGTTCTGATAGTCGCCTTCCTCAAATACGCCGATGGCGTTGCACTTGTGGAAGAAATTGACATTCTCGCGGATGGAGAAGAGGTCGGGGAAGGGAAGCAGATACCGGGAGAAGTTGGTGCAGTAGTCCCAGATAAAAAGCTTGTCCGAAATGGCGCTCCAGTCGCGCAGGTCCTGTGCCAGGGAGACGGTGCCGTAGATGGAATCCTCGGTGGAGCGGCACTCCGACTCGATGGGATGCGCAAAGCAGCTTTCAATGGTGCAGAAGCGCACGACGACATTGTGGCGCGGACGGACGGTCTTGGGCGCCTTGCGGGTGTAGCGGTAGGCAAAGGTGTCCACAAGCACGTCGGGATAATCGGGTTCCAGCGCCTCGGCGATGCGGTTGACAAAGGAGATCATCGTGCCGGCATAGCTGCCTTCGGCCTCGTCGATCTTGCGGCAGTTTTCGCACTGGCAGCCGCGCTGATGGCCGTAGCCGTCGTTCTGGGTCACGGAGATGACTGCGGCATCGGGATTGGCATCCAGCCACTTGCGGCAGTTCTTCAGCACCGTCTGGAAGACCTTTTCATCCGTCAGGCAGGGCTGGTCGCCGGTCTTGACATCCTCCATCTCCGCAAGATGGCAGATGGTGTGGGCGATGGACTCGGCAAAGAAGTACTGACCGCCGGGAATATCCTGGGGAAGCGTCGCATTGACCTTGTTTTTGACCTTGCAGGCAGGGCTCATAGCCGCAAGGAATACGTCGCGGTAGCAGAAGGCGGGATGTTTTTCAATGTGCAGATCACCGGGCAGCACAAGGGTTTCCGCCGGGGGGATCAGCTCGCAGTCCTCGGCAAAGAAACGGCAGCCAAAGCAATCCTCCAGCAGGGTGTAAACGCCGTAGATCACACCGCGGGGGCCTTCGCCGCGGATAAGAATGTCCTCCCCGTCGGCCTCGATGACAAAGCCCTCGGCATTGCGGTAGGCGTGGGCATCCCCCTCGGGCAGGAGAAGACGCAGGGCGGGGCCGTCGCCGCCTTCGGGCAGACGGACACCGCAGATCTTTTCAATATAGGCGGTGAGCTCACCGGCGGCAAATTCCGTGCCGGGGCAACTTTCGATGTGATAACGGCTTTCGCCGCCGCGGGCGAGAATGAGTTCCTTCATGGCAGGCAACCTCACTGTACTTTTTTGTTTTTTGATATGTCCCGAATAATACGGGAAATACACTTCCCGTTTATTGTAGCATAAACGCGAAAAAAAGCAATTGTATTTTTGCTTTTCACCGGGGAAATCTCTTTGCAAACGACCGGAATTGTGGTATAATAACAAAAAAATATATTGG
>JAFYLV010000015.1 GCA_017556885.1 Clostridia bacterium
TAAACGACGAGAGCCGATACCTTTGGGACAGCCTGGCAGAGGACTGGGATGTGCGGATGGGTAGTGGAAGCAACAGCTTCCACCGGGAGATCATCCGGCCTGCAACATTAAAATTGCTCAATCCGCAAAAAGGGGAGCATATTCTGGATGCTGCATGCGGAAACGGTAATTTCTCCCGTTATCTGGCAGGGCTCGGTGTCAGGGTGACCGCCTTTGATTACAGCGCGGAAATGATCAGGTATGCCAGAGAACGAAGCCACGACTGTGCGGGATGCATCAATTATCATATTGCGGATGCAACAAAATATGACGAGCTGATGGCGCTGAAAGGGGATACGTGCTTTGACAAAGCGGTGTCCAATATGGCGGTCATGGATATTTCCAACATACGCCCCCTGCTGAAGGCCGTTTATGATCTGTTGCCGGACGGCGGCATCTTTGTCTTTTCGGGGATACATCCCTGCTTCCAGACACCGAATATGAGAAAAATTACGCTGGTAAACGATTACAGCGGCAAGGGAGAAGTGCTTACCGGAATACAGACGTTTGAATACATAGAACCAAAGCTGCACGAAACCTACGTTCTGGCAAACAACGATAAAAAGGCATATCATTTCCACCGTCCGCTGAATGTGATACTGAAGGACTGCTTTGCTGCAGGGTTTGTACTGGACGGAGTGGAGGAGCCGGTGTTTCAGAAGCCTGAGCAGATCCGTGGATTTGACTGGTACGATATTCCTCCTGCGATCATAGTCCGGCTGAGAAAAATGTAGTACAGACGGCAGGCTGCGATTTCTCTAGTGCGCAGAACGGCATCTGAGAAAACCCTCTGGACCGTATGCGAAAGCAGCTTATCCTTGAGATCGGCCCCGTCGGTGTTCTGCTGACCCAGCTGCTGGGATTTACCTCCTGGAATGCCTTTGCAGAGAAGGTCACGCTGAAGGACATCACAGATACGGCAAAGCATCTTGTTCGCAACGGGATCGCGGAATACGGATATTCCTACGTCAATCTGGATTCCGTCCGGAGGTTCCGACGCATACCGTGCGTATCCTGAAATGCAACAAAAAAGCATTGAATTTCAGCCTTTGATAAAAAATCTCCGGCAGGATGTACATCCTGCCGGAGATTTTTTTCGGTTATCTGGTGCGGAGGCGGATGGTTTTAATCTCGTAGGGTTTGACGGAAAGGGTGATCTTACCGTTCTTAACAGCAAGCGTCGCCTCGTTGTTTTCCATCAGGTCGCAGTCAAAGGCCTCGCAAACATCTGCAAAGGAGGTGATGGTCACCTCGCTGCGGCGGTTTTCAAACTCATAGAGGCGGACGATGATATCGCGGCCGTCCTCGGAGAACTTGACGGTGTCGATCATGACGTTTGCGGCATCTGCCGTGACAAAGGATAGCGCGGCAGGAAGCTTTCTTTCGCCTGCGGTGATGGGATAGGCGGAGAAGGGATCGTTCAGGGTATAGGCTGCATCCACCGTGCCGCCCTCACGCCAGCCGCCGCTGTGGGGCAGCAGGGAGTAGGTAAAGTGGTGCACTTCCTTATCTGCGGCGGGGTTGGGATCGGTGGGAGAGCGGAGCAGGGAGATCTGCATGACGCCGTCCTTAATGGCATGGCCGTACTTGCAGTTGTTCAGCAGAGACACACCGTAGCCCTGCTCGGAGAGGTCGGCCCACTTGTGAGCGACGACTTCGAATTTAGCATACTCCCAGGAGGTGTTCCAGTGGGTGGGACGGGTGACGTTACCGAACTGGATATCGTAATCGGCGGAGTTCGCGTGTACGTCCACGGGGAAGATGCATTTCAGGAGGGTGTTTGCTTCCTTCCAGTCAACAACGGTGCGGAAGTCGATGCGGGGCATATCTGCATACATGCGGATGCGCTGGCAGACGGTACTCTGCATATAGGGCTTCTCGATCTCCACCTCGGCAAATACGGGACCGCAGGCGGTGACCCGGAAGGCAGACACAGTATCCAGCGGATAAGCCTTGTCGGAATAATAAATGGGAATATCCCAGGCGTCGTGGGCACTCGGACGGTCCTCAAAGGCAACGATGCGGTTACCCTTTTCGCCGGATTTGAGCACCTCGCGGCGTGCCTTCTTGTCGTATACAGAGGAGAGGTTGCCGCTCTTGTCGAAGCGCAGACGGGCAAAACGTCCGCTCATGCCGCGCTCGTTTGCGGTCAGGGGCTGTGCAGGAGCATAGTCCGCATCCTTTACATAGGTGAAGACTGCGTAACCGAGAGCCGGTACGTTAGCTGCAAAGAAGAAGGCCTTGCCATTCTCGTCGCGCTGTACGGGATGGAGCTTTCCGCGCATGTCGCGCACGGCGGTGACATCGGCGGGGATGGCGGCCTCTACGACGTCGGATGCAGCGTGACCGGTGCGGTTAAAGACGGCGAGACCGTCACCGTCGGCGGTAACAGCTGCGCTGATGGCGCTTTCAGCATTCTTGATTGCGCCGCGGGCATCGGAAAGGATGGTCTCGTACTGTTCCTTGGAATCCTCATACACTTCTCGGATGGAAGAACCGGGGATGATGTCATGGAACTGGTTGAGGGCGATGCACTCCCAGCCGCGGTCGATGATCTCGCGGGGATAATTGTTTGTGCCGAGGGCGATATCGGAGAATACGCCGGTAAACTCTGCGTCCTGGTGGGCGCGTTCGGCTTCACGGTTCCAGCGCTTGTTGCGGGCCATGGTGGTGAAGGTGCCGCGATGCATCTCCATATAAAGCTCGCCGACCCACTTGGGAAGCTCTTTGCCCTTCACGTTCTTCTGCAGCGACTTGACAAAGTCGTCCTTGGTGGAGAACTTGATCTTGGGGATGCCGGGCAGACCTTTCTGCATACGGCTCAGGAACTCCAGATTGTGGCGGGTGGGACCGCCGCCGCCGTCACCAAAGCCGTAGGA
>JAFYLV010000124.1 GCA_017556885.1 Clostridia bacterium
CACGGGCTCTTTGACCTCGCCGTATGGCATGTGACCCTTCCTTCCACAAAAAAAACGCTTGCGCTTACTCTGACGGCCCGTATGGGCGACCGTGAGAATTCCTGGCCGCTCTACGTTTATCCGACCCCGGCATTTTCCGATAAACGTGAGATCTACATCAACTATCTCTCCCGCCATCTTTTTGCCGGTGAGATCCCCGTGCGGCATTTCACCATTCCGCAGCCCATCGGGCCGGATCAGCTCATCGTCACCGAGCATCTTTACGGCGGCATGATGGATGCCGTAGAGCGCGGCACAAACCTTCTGCTCTTTGCCGGGGCGGATACCTTCCGTGAGACAGTTACGCGCAATTCCTTCAAATCTCCCTGGTGGGAGACGGGCGAGATCTGGTATCTCAACCACACCAATAACGCACAGGCCTGCGGCATTGTTGCCGATCATCCCGCCACCGCGCCTATCCCCTATCGCGGCGCATGGCAGCTGGATCTCTTCCATGCGGTAGAGCAGGCGCACGCCGTCAATCTGGATGCATTGAACCTTGAAGTTGATGCTCCTATCTGCGGTATCGGAAACGATCTGTCCCGCCGGGCATATCTCTTTGAATTCTCCGTTGGTGAAGGCAATGTGCTTGTCTGCACCCTCAATCACAGCCGCCGCGATATGGAGGATCCCGCCACACGGTATCTCATCCGCCAGCTCATCAACTACGCCATGTCGCCGGAGTTTGCCCCCCAAAAATCACTCTCAGCTGCCGAATTTAAATCACTTTTAAAGAAATAATTGTTTTTCAAGGAGGAATTTCCACCATGAAGGCAAAAATCGTTGCGAACCGCCGTTTCACTGTCGCAGACATTGACCCCCGTCTGTACGGTTCCTTTATCGAGCATCTCGGCCGCGCCGTGTACGGCGGCGTATACGAGCCGGGCCACGATACGGCCGACGATCAGGGCTTCCGCAAGGACGTTATTGACCTCGTGCGCAAGCTCGGTGTACCCATCGTCCGCTATCCCGGCGGCAATTTTGTCTCCGGCTACAACTGGGAGGACGGCACCGGCCCCCGCGAGGCACGCCCCCGCCGGATGGAGCTTGCCTGGGGCGTCACCGAAACCAATGAGGTCGGCATCGACGAGTTCCAGGAATGGGCCCGCCGTGCGGATTCCGAGGTCATGATGGCCGTCAACCTCGGCACCCGCGGTCCGGAAGAAGCCCGAAATTGTGTGGAATACTGCAACTCCGATACCGATACCCATTTTGCCAATCTCCGCCGTAAAAACGGCTTTGATAAGCCCTTCGGCATCAAGGTCTGGTGCCTCGGAAACGAGATGGACGGCCCCTGGCAGATGGGCTCCAAGACCGCAGAGGAATACGGCCGTATCGCCGCCGAGGCCGCAAAGATGATGAAGTGGACCGATCCCTCCATCGAGCTCGTGGCCTGCGGAAGCTCCGGTCTCGGCATGCCCACCTTTGTGGACTGGGAGCGAGTGGTGCTTGAGCACACCTATGACCACGTGGACTATCTCTCCCTTCACTCCTACTACGGAAATCCCAACAACGATACCCCCACCTTCCTTGCCCGAAGCCTACAGATGGATCAGTTCATCAAGTCGGTCATCGCCGTGTGCGATACCGTGAAGGCAAAGAAGCGCTCCAAAAAGACCATGATGCTCTCCTTTGATGAGTGGAACGTATGGTTCCATTCCCACGGTGCCCAGTTTGAAAAGTGGGGCGTTGCCCAGCCCCAGCTGGAGGATATCTACACCTTTGAAGATGCGCTGGTGGTCGGATGCCTTCTCATAACCCTGCAGAACAACTGTGACCGCGTGCGCATGGCCTGCCTTGCCCAGCTGGTCAACGTCATCGCCCCCATCATGACCCGCACCGGTGGCGGCGCCTGGGCACAGACCATCTTCTATCCCTTCATGCTGGCCTCCCTCCACGGTCGCGGCACTGTGCTGAAGCCCATCGTGGAAAGCGAGCGTTATGACACCCGCGAGATCAAAGCCGTTCCCTACCTTGAGACCTCCGTTATCTATAATGAGGCGGTCGGCGAGGTCACCGTCTTTGCCGCAAACCGCTCTCTTGAGGAAGACATGGAGCTGGATATCGAGCTGGAGGGCTTTGCCGGCGCAAAGCTTATCCGCCACACCGAGCTTTATTCGGACGATCTCAAGGCTGTAAATACCGAAGACACCGAGACCGTCGCCCCGGCCGAAGTATCGGTCGGTGATACCGTCCTTCTCAAAAAGCACTCCTTCAACATGCTGAAATATAAGGTTTAGTCTAATTTTACACCGAACTGGCAAAAAAATCATACCCGAACTAATTTCTGTTCGGGTATGATTTTTCCTTTTATTCGGATTTCAAGATATTCCGTATATATTGCGAGATCATGCGCAGAGCAACTCCGGTATCATTGGAGCCGTTCAGCAGAAAATCCGCTTTCCATTTCGATGGCTCAACATATTCATCGTGGCGATATCGGACCAGATCAAGATAGACGTTTGCAACTTCATCATAAGACAAGCCCCAGCTCATATTTCTGCGCAAACGCCGCACAATGCGTTCATCTGCGCGGCACTCCACAAACAGTTTCAGATCCAGCATAGCAAAGATCTCTGTATCCCACAGTGTCAGCAGTCCTTCAACAATGATGACCTGATACTCTGCTGCGTTTACGAGGGCAGAAAGATCTGCCCGAAGCCGTGCCAGATCCATCGTTTCAGGATGGTTGTCATCCATATATACTTTCCCGCTTACCGGTGCCGGTGACTGCGGCCGCTCTGCCCTCGGTTTAAAATAGGAATCCATATGCAGGGTCGTGCATGACACCCCATCCAATGCTTCTTCCAGTTTCGCAGTGAAAGTCGATTTTCCGCTGGCGGATCCGCCCGCAATTCCAATCACAAAGGGCTTCTTCATCTTTTCCTCCCATACAATCATCCAAACAGTTTCAATTTTTCCACCAGTTTTCTCGCCGCGCGGTAGACCGGCACCTCCAGCTCCTTCCGGGCATTCTGCAGCTCCTCCCGGATATGGATATGCTGTGGGCAATGCCCCTCACATTTTCCGCAGCCGATGCAGCGAGACGCCGCGGTAGAATCCTTCCGCATCGCCGTACAGATGGCATAGTCGACCAGGGCGGCAAACTTTCCTTCCGCAAAGCGGCGGTTGTAGGCCGCAAAGGTTCCGGGAATATCCACCCCGGCAGGACATGGCATGCAGTAACCGCAGGCGGTGCATCCGACCTTCATGCCCTCGTTGATGGCAGCGGCCACGTGGGTCAGCATCTCCCGGTCGGCATCGGAAAGGCAGCCGGGACTTGATACGGATGCGGTGCAGATATTCTCGGCCACCATCTCGCGGCTGTTCATGCCCGAAAGCACGCAGGTGACCTCCGGCTGATCCCACAGCCAACGGAAGGCCCATGCTGCGGGCGTATCCTGCACCGTATGAGCCGCGAAGATCTTCTTTGCCTTCTCCGGCAGGCGGCGCACCAGCTTTCCACCCCGCAGCGGCTCCATGATAAAGACGGGCATACCCTTATCCGCGGCATACTGCAGACCTCTGCGGCCTGCCTGGGTGTTTTCGTCCATGTAATTGTACTGGATCTGGCAGAAGTCCCACGGATATACATCCACAAGACGGCAGAACATATCGGAATTCCCGTGATAGGAAAAGCCGATCTGCCGGATGGCACCCGTGCGCTTCTTTTCCGCAAGCCATTCAAGGATTCCGAGCCCCACCAGCTTCTCCCACGTCGCCGTATCGGGAAGCATATGCATGAGATAGAAATCTACGTGGTCCGTCCGCAGGCGGCGCAGCTGCTCGGCAAAGATCTTCTCAAGCCCCTCTCCGGAACGGATGAGATAATGCGGCAGCTTTGTTGCAATATATACCCGGTCGCGCAGGCCCGTGCGCTCCAGTATCTCACCGAGAGCCGCCTCCGACCCGGGATAAACGTAGGCCGTATCAAAATAATTGACGCCAGCCTCCACTGCATCGCGGATTTCCTGCTCCGTTTCGTTCAAATCGATCCGTCCAAGCGTATTTTGAAACCGCATGCAGCCAAATCCGAGGATAGATATATCGTTTCCGTATTTATCCTTGCGGTAATTCATATGCCGCCTCCACACTTTATCATTGTACACATTATATTACGACAACGCTTCCTCCGTCAATGAATTTCTCCAACCTGTACGACATTTTTTGTGCCAGTCCTGTTGAAATCCGGAGAAAAAAGGACTATAATATTGGATATAAATATGCAAACCCTGATTTTGATTGAGGAGGATATCCCATGAATCTCGTATACACCGGCAAGACCAAGAATGTTTACTCTCTTGACAACGGCAACTATCTTCTGAAGTTCAAGGATGACTGCACCGGTAAGGACGGCGTCTTTGATCCCGGCGAAAACTCCGTTGGACTGACCATTGAGGGTGTGGGCGATGTCAACCTGCGCATGTCCATCTACTTCTTCGAGAAGATCAATGCCGCCGGTATCAAGACTCACTATGTCTCTGCCGATCTGGCCA
>JAFYLV010000125.1 GCA_017556885.1 Clostridia bacterium
AATTCGGAGCATTTCTACCCCTGTTCTGCCTTCACGGGACACGTTGCGGAATACAAGCGCACCTGGGAGCTGACCAAGCTTTTCGGACGGAAATGGTACGTTTGGTTCTCCGACCACCGCACCATGGTGGACAACGATATTGAAAAGCATCCCGAGATCATGAAGCATGCCGACTTTATGTACTACCCCTCCGAATATGAGTGGGCGGTACTCCGCAGCGACTTCACCCTTCCCTGGTTATGGAAACGGATGCCCAAGCTGCGTGCGCTGCTGGATCAATTCCTCTGCGAACGCCCCGGCGCGGCAGAACGCATCGGCCTTATCGAGGGCGCGCCCGTTACCGATCGGGTGATCGCAAAGCTGCACGAGCATTATCAGACGGAATGGTATGCTTATGCCGGCAAGGCACTGACGGCAGCCTTTGAAAAGCAGAATGAGATGTTCCGGGCGCACAATCCCAAGCTGAAGCGCGCCTGTTACGGACCTTTCAACCTGTACATGTCCCCCCTGCGCACCTCCAAGCTTTCCGAGATGTACGGCTTTGAGCGCGGCGAGGCGCTGTCCGAGACCATCTATACCGGCTTTGCACAGCTGGAGGATTATGCCAACTCCTGCGCCTATCAGACCTATTACAGCGCCTTTGCCGTAGGCACCGCCCTGGTGGATTCACCGAATCTCACCATTTATCCCGAGCAGTACGGCGGAAGCCCCGGCGGCTGCATCGACGGCGCCGTCTATTTCGCCCATCCACCCATCGGCAAGATCATCTGTCCCCCGTGGTTCAGCACCACCCACGCCCGGGAATTTGTTTACAACACTCCGCGGATCACGGCGGACGGTTTTTCCTACTGGAACACCTACGGCTTTATGAAGTGGTCCTTTGACGAAGAATCCAATGACATCTTCATCCGCAACTGGAAATACGTCGTACAGCACCGTCCCGAGCGTCCCCTGAAGGCAGCCGCCTTTGTTTGCTCCTTCAACACCATGGACGACCGCTTTGACGCGGAGTTCCCCAGCCATCACCGCTGCGCCTATAATGTAAGCGAAGAGGGCATCGGTTATCTCTATGAAACGATGCGGATGGCAGGGCTTCCGGCCGGATTCTTTTCCGATTGGCGCGGTCTGGATCACATTTCCGCAATGGACACGGACGTACTCGTCATCCCCTCCACCGAAGGGGTGGACGGGCATACTCTGCAGCGGATCCGCGAGCTGCACGGCAGCGGCGTTTCCCTCATTGCGACAGGCCGCGTAGACGGACTTGAAGATCTTTTCGGTGTTAAATCCGCGCCGCAGAATGTACAGATTACCGAGCTTTCTTCTGCAGCCGGCACCCGTGAAAGCGTATATCCCGTCAATGATACCGGGCGTTATGTATCGGACGGCGCTGAGTGCCTGCTTTTTGCTTCGGGCGTTCCTGCTATTTTTACCCACGGACGCACCGCACTTTTCAACATCTCCCCCATGTCCATGGGCCGCACGTGGTTCTTCCGGCTGGAATCCAATGCACGCGCATCCAACAGCACCCTGCTGCGCGAAACCGCGTTGCAGCTTGTGCGGTCGCTGTCTCACCCCATCGCCGAAAGCCGGGACTGCGGCATTACCCTCTTCCGCACAAAAGCGGAAGAGACCCTTTTGCTTGCAACCGATTATTCCCGTCACGACGATCTCGAAGTTTTCACAGAACGGGAACGCACCGTCCTCTTCAACGAAAAATGCTTCCGTGATGCGGAATCCATCGATGGAAAGCCGCTGCGCCGCCTCATCTCCCCGGAGGGGATTTTGGAGGGCATCGTTGTCACGCTTCGCCAGCACGAATCCGCGCTGATCCGATTGAAATAAGAATATTTTCCGCCCATATCCCGACAGTTTTTCCGCTGCCGGGATATTTTTTGCGCAAAAAAATCGCCGCAGGCGGATTGCCTGCGGCGATCTTTAACTGTTTTCCGGTTGCACGGAGGTAAGGATTACTCCTCGACCTCGTAGAGCTTGACCAGACGGGTCAGCTTCTCGTACTTAGCCTTGGCAGTCTCCTCGGCCTTGCTGAAGAGAGCCTCAGCACGCTCGGGGAACTGGTTGGCCAGACGGTTGTAACGGTTCTCAGACTTGATGAAGTCGATGTAGCTTGCGGTGGGAGCCTTGGAGTCGAGGGAGAACGGATTCTTGCCCTCGGCCTTCAGCGCCGGGTTGAAGCGGAACATCTGCCAGTAGCCGGACTCGACAGCCTTCTTCATCTCGAGCTGGCAGTTCTGCATGGTGCCCTTGATACCGTGCATCTCGCAGGGAGCGTAGCCGATGATGATGGAGGGACCGTTGTAAGCCTCAGCCTCGGTGAGGGCCTTGAGCAGCTGGTTCATGTCAGCGCCCATAGCGACCTGAGCAACGTAGACGTAGCCGTAGGACATAGCGATCTCAGCGAGGTCCTTCTTGCCGATGGCCTTACCGGCAGCGGCGAACTGAGCGACCTGACCGATGTTGGAAGCCTTGGAAGCCTGTCCACCGGTGTTGGAGTAAACCTCGGTGTCGAAGACCATGATGTTGACATCCTCGCCGGAAGCGATGACGTGGTCGAGACCGCCGAAGCCGATATCATAGGCCCAGCCGTCACCACCGAAGATCCATACCGACTTCTTGGAGAGGTAGTTCTTTTCAGCGAGGATAGCGGGAGCTGTGGGGCATCCTGCCTCTGCTGCCTTCTCAAGCTCTGCGATGAGAGCCGCGGTAGCAGCCTCG
>JAFYLV010000126.1 GCA_017556885.1 Clostridia bacterium
CGGTACCGATAGCGGTGATGGCAACGCCGGTGAGCATACCGCGGCGCTTTTCAAGAAAATCGAAAAGCTCCGCCTCCGTCACGGCAGGCCCGCCCAAAGGATCGAGCACGAGAGATGCATTGTGGCAGAAAGGGCAGCGCAGATTGCAGCCTTTGGTAAAAACGGTGCAGGCCACGCGGCCGGGAAAATCCAGCAGGGTCAGCTTCTGAATGCCGCCGAATTCCAGCATATTATCATCCTTTCGGGGGTGATCTTAATTTCATAATTATTATTATACGACATTCCGCGGTGTATGGCAATAAAAACAGTTTGGATCGGGGCAAAAATTACCGGAAATCCTGCGGTATATTCATCTGTATACGGTAAATGCTATGGTCGCGGCGGTTAAGAGTGCCGCTGACGTATGAAATTGATGTTGATAACGAAAACAAAAAGGAGAAAACAAAATGGCAAACAAGAATGTGGTCCCCGGCGCCAAGGACGCGCTGGCCCGTTTTAAGATGGAAGCTGCCCGCGAGGTCGGTGTTAACCTCAAGCAGGGTTATAACGGTGATATTTCCGCCAAGGATGCCGGCTCTGTCGGCGGCCAGATGGTCAAGAAGATGAGTACCGTACGAACTATGAAACAGGTATCTTTCGAGAGAACTAACCGTATTGTGGATGGGCATAAAACCACCGTTCGTTACATAGCGGCGCTGACGATTTAATAATGAACCCTCTTGGACAGCGTTATTGCCATCCAAGAGGGTGTTTTTGTCTATAGCTGCGTTTGCGAAAATGTGTTTTGAATATGTTATTAAAATCGCAAAATGTGCAAACTTGAAAAAATGTGCGAAATATATATTTTTAAACTTGAAAAAATGTGATATAATATATCCGTGCCATATACTTGTGAGGTGGTTTGTATGAAGCGAAATGCAATAGAAGCACTGCTTAACTGGAAAAACGACGAAGAACGCAAGCCGATGGTGCTGAAGGGCGCCCGTCAGGTCGGCAAGACCTGGCTTATGAAGGAGTTCGGCAGAAGTCATTACGAGAATTACGTATATTTCAACTTTGATGAGGAAGACGAACTGCAGTCTATCTTTGAAACGAATAAGAATCCCAAGAGGATCATAGAACTGCTTTCCTTGGTTGCGGGAGAAAAAATACTTCCCAGAACCACACTTGTTATATTTGATGAGATACAGGAGTGCCCGTCTGCGCTCAACGCTCTGAAATATTTTAAGGAAAAGGCAAACGAATACCACGTGATTGCTGCAGGTAGTCTGCTCGGAACGCTCCTTGCTCAGCCGAAATCCTATCCAGTAGGGATGGTTAATCTTTTGGATATTCATCCGCTGACCTTTGACGAATTTTTGGATGCTACGGATGAGCCGCTGTATGCATACTATCAAAGCATCACTAAAGAACAGGCGATCGAAGAAATCTTCCACAATCGCCTGATGGAAGCATATAACAACTATCTGATCATCGGCGGAATGCCCGAGTGCGTTGCGTCTTGGGTAAATCATAAGGATCCGGCAAGAATTACGCAGATTCAGAAAGAACTTGTTCAGATCTACGAAAACGACTTCTCCAAGCACAATGGAAAGGTAAATAGCGGAAGAATTTTGCAGGTTTTCCGCAGTATCGTAACCCAGCTTGCCAAGCCAAACGAAAAGTTTATGTACGGCGCAGTTCGAGAAGGCGGCAGAGCGAGAGATTTTGAAGAAGCCATCGAATGGCTCGTCTCTGCGGGAATGCTGAACCGCGTATACAATCTCTCCAAATTGGAGCATCCGCTGTCCGCTTTCCGTAAGATGGATCAGTTCAAGCTTTTCGTGTTCGACACGGGCCTTCTGAAATACATGGCGGGTATCGATAATAGTGCAATCCTCTTAAAAACCAACTATCAGTTTAAAGGCCCCTTAACTGAAAATTACGTTCTGCAACAGCTGATCGGTCAGTTTGACGTGGCCCCTCACTACTATTCGGACAGAAGCGGAGAGATTGATTTCGTCCTGCAAAACGGCACGGAGGTTATCCCTGTCGAAGCTAAAGGCGGCGAGGATAAGTCTGCACCGACGTTCAAAAAATATGTAAACGAGCACCTTCCCGAGCATGCCGTCCGCTTCTCTAAGCGCGGATATCGTAAGGACGGCTATATTACCAATATGCCACTTTATCTTTCTCGCAAAATGAAAGATTTGCTGTGAGCATGCGTTATTGAATTGTTCCCCAATATGCAAGAGGGAATATAGGGCTTTGTCTCTTATAACCTTATAAAAACAGCAGACGGAGAAGCAACCGTCTGCTGTTTTTATAAGGTTACCGAATGGGGACGGGTGGCCGGATGACCTTTGCCTTTTGATAGCGATCCCACCCAAGCATCTGTCCGCAACGGTCGCAGAAATGCATGTATTCCCGCTCAATGCTGCAATCGCAGCGCGGGCATACGTAGAAATAGCATCCGTCCCGATATAACCGAATCTCGCAAACCTGCAGAGGAGAACGGTATTCTGCGATATCAACAGACGGTTTAAACTTACGCAACTTCACGGTCACAAGCTTCAAATGCGTGGAACAGTTCACGCAGAAAAGCGTCCGGATCCTCGCAGATATATACCAGGAATAACGCGAGTGTCAGCGCACCGCAGCAGGCAGCGCCGTGCTCCAGATTGATATATGTCCGGGTCGCGACCTCCAGTCGGGAGGCCATTTCCTCCTGCGAAATATCGAGCGCTGCCCGGAGAAGACGAATTCTTTTGTTGAATACCCCTTTGAGGGCCTCGGTATAGAGCTTTCGCATGCTGCATCATTTTTCTCCTTTGTCAGAATTCGACAAAATTCTAACAACCCCGGGAGGGATAAACCATGAGGTGCACTTCAGGAAATGTGCGGTAACGGGAAAAATAAAACCGGGAACGTTCACGCCGTTCCCGGCAGGACACAGACTTATAATATTTTGCCCAGCAGGAGACAAGAGAAGGGGAAAGACGTTCCTTCAGTCCACATCAAAGAAGTTTCGCTGTCACACTCGGCACCGGTTCGGGAACGAGCGATAGACAATCCGATGTTGAAGGGAAGCTTCCGACGGTGTTCGCCCTGGAAGAGAAGATCCACTTCTGCAGAGCCGTCCATTTCGCAGAGTGTGATATCTACAGGATCCTCCGTTGGCGCAGCACCGCTCTTGATTATTACGTTTTTGACGATTCGTTTCAGCGAACCCTGTAATTCTCCGGCATTATGAAAAAGTGACAGGGTGTAATTTTTCAGGCAATCCCGGCAGCCGCAGCAGCCATCGCCGCCAAGCTGGATGCGCAGGGAAAGACTACCTATTTCATGGATCTGCCAAAGGGGGATACGCGCGTGTACTCGCAACCCTCCGGTTTCGCGGATGGCACACCATGAAAATGTATAGAGGGGAAGCGACTTTTTTGGTGCTTCTTCGCCGAATTTATAGGTTTCATCCACCGGAACCCACACAGGAGTTTCGCCGTCCTGTGCCGCATGATAGACGGGATGCGGTGATTGAGAGGAGAGCAGCTTTTTCATCCGGGGGTAAACATTCGGGGAAAGCAGATCGTCTGTATCCAGTCGGTTCAATCCAGCATACAAAGCATCCCAACCGTCGGATCGTTCGTTTTCTGGGATGGAGAAGGGGAAGGATATGCTGTGCACTCTTTTCAAAAGTCGTTCGGCAAAACGGAACTCCTCTGTCATACCGTGGCTGCAGATTAGATTTTCTGCGATTTTTGCATCGATCTCACTTCCGTAGCGCCGGATATAGATGGCAATCTCCGCGAGATACTGAAGCGGAATCCCTCCGCCGCGGTAAAAAGAGCAGTTGAACACCGTCATATGCTGAGCGGCGTGCTTTGCAAAGTGATGAATAAGCGCCACGAGCTCATCCGTTCGCCCGGGCATTGGGTAGGATTCTCCTCGTATCTCCGCAAACCGCTGGCGGGCAAAGAGACTATCTGACGTTTTTTCATGCAGCGAAAAGGGGATTTGGTTGGAGATCTTAAAGGGAGAGACGTGTACCTCCACGGACATCTGCCTGCCCGCTTCATCCACAAGTTCTCCCGCATGGCTGTGCCACAGGGTCATATCTGGGTGACCGTTCTGGTAATTCGTGCAGAAATCCGCAGCACCGATGGCCTTACCGCCGTTGTAGGTATACCCGGCGTCTCCGAGGCGTTGCAGAACGGCATCCACGTCCTTTGGACGAACAAGAATATCAATATCTCCGCTATGCCGAACCCACGGTTCCGCATAGAGCTCCTCGGCATGCACGGGCCCCTTATAAAAGAGAAAGTCACAGCCCGTGAGAATGCGCGCGATCTCCTTACAGCAGGAAAGGGAAAAGGCATGGCGGAGCTTTGCGGGAATGTTTGCGCAGTTCTGTTCATTCATCGCTTGGTTCCCTCGTTCGTAAGGCTATATCGCAGCCCGTGCAGAAAGTGCTGGATCTCCAAATATGCGGGGTCCCGACGTGTGGCTTGCCTATCCTCTCCGTGCGCCTTAAAAATCAGCAGCTTTTCATAGGAAAGAGCCGCGAGCAGCTGCCCGGATATCGGAGAAAAGGTGACATCACCGCAGGAAACCGCAATAACCTTGCCGAGAATATCCTCCGCAGAAACTTCCTCCCGGAAGAGATTGCTGTCCCCCTTGCAGACCGCGCGGCCGCCCGCCTGCCATAGCAGACGGTGAACGGTCAGCCCACCGTTTTGACGGAAAACGACAATGTCGCC
>JAFYLV010000127.1 GCA_017556885.1 Clostridia bacterium
CAACAGCGCAATAAGGAAATACAGCACCATGACCAGCGGCAGGAAGCCGATAACGGCGATGACACCGCCGATAACACCGTCAACCAAAAGGGCATACAGCAGCGGGTTTGCATTGGCAAACAGTTCACCGATCCACGCCTGTCCCGCCTCGAGGTTAGCAGTCAGCCAGTCTGCGAGCCAAACGCCGGGGCCGGCCTGCGAGACCCAGAAAACGGCAAACATGACCACGGCAAAAATAGGAATTCCCAGCCATTTGTTGGTCAGCACATCGTCGATTTTATCCTGAAAATTCTTTTTGTTGGTCAGAACTTCGCGGGTCTCGACGGCTTTCACGATATCATTGACAAAGGCAAACCGCCGGCGGTCCGCCGCCATGGCTTCTTCCTTGCTGGAAAGATCCATATCGCCCTGCGTGTACGGCGCCGTCTGTCCCTTACCGACGGCTGCGGCCGCGGCCTTCACAAGCTCCGCAAGGCCCTCGCCGGCCGTCGCCGTGGTATCAATGACCGGACAGCCGAGTTTTTCGGCAAGGACGGCTGCGTCAATGGTATTGTGCTTTTTCTCATTGATATCCGACTTGTTGAGTGCGACAACCGTAGGGATCCCGAGCTCCAGCAACTGTGTTGTGAAGAACAGGGATCTGCTGAGGTTGGTCGCATCCACGATATTGATGATCGCATCCGGATTCTCATTGCGCACGTATGTGCTGGTAACCGATTCCTCACTGGTGAAGGGGGACATGGAATATGCACCGGGAAGATCAACGGCCACAAGCTCCTCGCCTCCGGTATAAATGCGCTTGATCGGAGCTTCTTTTTTATCCACGGTAACACCTGCCCAGTTTCCGACCTTTTCGTTACGGCCGGTCAAGGCATTGTACATGGTGGTTTTACCGCTATTGGGATTGCCGGCAAGGGCAATACGCATATTTTTATCCTCCTGCGTTTTACGAGTCGTATGTTTCGCTTTTCCGGTTAGCGCGCGCTAACCTATCCGTATTAAAAAAAGCAATCCAACAATTGCTTTTTATTCGGAAACGATAATGGCCTCCGCCAGCTGCGCATCGATATTATAACGGCCGTCCTTGATAGAAACAACGTAACCGCCTCTGCGCCGGGCAATCACCGTAATGGGCTCACCGCTATAGCAGCCAAGGGAGAACAGAAAGGCATCCATATCCTCATCCTCTGTCTCGATGCGGGCAACAATATATTCTCTGCCCACCTCTGCAGAACGCAGATCCATGATGAGGCTCACTTCCTTTCCGTTAGTCTATGCTAACTCCATTCTGTATCTTACCATATTTTTCGCAGAATGTAAAGCCTTAAATTTATTTTTGTCGAAAAAGCACAAAACACAGCCGCAAATACGTAAAAGAATCCGGAGCGCGAAAAATACATTCCGCGCTCCAGACTGTTTATCTCGGTTCTCTTCCACCGAAAACTTCGCGCACCACCTCCAGATATCCGTAGCCGTATTGATCATCCGGCTCAAGATAACTGGTCTCCGTCCATTCATTCCAGCTATTGACGGTAATCAGGTTGAGCGCATGTCGATCGGCATACTCCCTCGCCTTATAAAGCGCCGTCTTAAAGTTTTCCGGGGTATTATTTGTTACGATGCCGGGACGGAAATCCAGAAAACGGGGATTGTTGTCCCAACCGATGGAAACGTGGGGGAAATAGGGAATTGTAAACTCTTCCTCAAGCTGATCCCATTCTTTCTCCACATCCGGAAGAATCTCCGTATAATCCCGGTCAATGTTGGTAAAGTGGACGAACTGGTAATGGGTCAGCGAATCAAACCCAAGCTCCACCAGAAATTCCGGACCGGCATGCAGAACGCCGCCATCCACGCCGGAGAGATTCTCCGCATGCTTACTCCAGCGCACATGCTGCAGATGCACACCGGGAAGCCCCGCCGCCTTTGCCTCCGCCTGCAGCCAGGCGATGGCATCTTTAGCCGCAGCCGCACCGCCGAGACCAACGATGAAATTCCGAAGTTCGTAAATACTGACCACGGGCTTTCCGTCGATCTTATAGTAATTGGGGCGGGTAAAATGCTGCGTGATCCAGCGGCGGCCGATCTTTTCAAACTGCTCGCGGGTCACGGCGCCCTGCCAGATGGTGGAATCCGCCCGGCCTGCATTGCGGCGGTCCCAGGTGGTGTTGGCATCATGGTTTGCCCACATGATGTAAAACTGCATATCCTCGCAGTTGGGGGCGCGGAGGAATCCGTCATTCAGGCAGTTTTCCAGGAAGGGGCGGTCATCGTACCAGTACCAGTCATAGATAAAGACATTGACCCCATGATCCAGCGCCGCCCGGATCTGCATCTGCATAACGTAGGGATCCGCCTCGTTCTGATAGCCCCAAACGGGCTTGCGGTCCCAAACATAGTCGCCTTTGGGTGCGGCATTTTTCACCGTCTGCCACTCACCGATACCCTCCGGCCAAAAAATACGGGTACGGGGCTCATCTCCCGTATATGCCGGCCAGATATAGGCCGCAATATCGTATTTTTTCATACCAACCGCCTCTTTTGCAGAATTTATTCGGCCTCGCAGAAGGATTTGTAAACGTTACGCTCAAAGGCATTGCCGGTCTTGCAGCCGGCGCCGCCGTCGTATGCACAGTTTTTAAGATAGACCGCCACGATGCGGTTTTCTGGATCCACCCAGAAGTGAGTACCGTAGGCACCGCTCCATCCAAAGCAGCCCTTGGTCATACAATGCTCGCCGACGATCACGCGCACCGCAAGACCCCAGCGCTCGCGCGGGCCCATAATGGTCTCCGGTACACGGGGGGTTCCGATGTAGCGGACGGATTCTTCGGTAAGGATACGGTTTCCGTCGATCTCACCGCCGCGCAGCAGCATTTCCGCAAAGCGGGAATAGTCCGGCAGCGTGGAAAAGAGGCCTGCGCCTCCAAGGAAGTTGGTGCAGGGATAGTTTCCGAAAACGCAGCCCGCCTTCATCTCCTTGCGAACGCTCTTCTCCTCCACCCGGTCATGCATGCCGACCAGACGGCTCCACTGATCTTCGGTGGGGATAAAGCCGGTATCCTTCATGCCACAGGGCTCGAAGATATTTTTCTTAAGGAAGGTCTCATAATCCTCTCCGGTAACCATTTCCGCGATCTTGACAAAGACGTTAAAGGCGGCAACGCCGCTGTAGAACTGGGTGGAGAAAGGCTCAAAAGCCAGCGCATTTTTCGAATAGAAGGCAATGCAATTGTCCAGCGTGCTCTTGTCCTCGGGCGTCATAAACTTATCCTGCGCAATACCTACCATACCGCTTCCGATGCCGGAGGTATGGGTCAGCAGGTGGAGGATCTGAATGCGGGTCTTTGCCTTGCCGATGATCTTCAGCTCATCGTTTTCCAGCTTCGCGATATCGAGATCCGTAAACTCAGGAAGATAGGTATCCACATAATCATCCATCTTCAAAAGTCCGCGCTCCACAAGGATCATAGCTGCTACAGCCGTAATGGGCTTTGTCATAGATGCAAGACGGTAGACCGTGCTGTCATTGATGGGCTCACCCTCCGTGACACCGGACAGTCCGAAATGCTTATGATACAGGCATTCTCCATCCTGCGAAACATACAGCGAGGCGCCTCCGACCTTACATTCGGCAAAATCGGCAGCCATGGTCTCTTCCAGATTTTTTGCGAGCAGCTCGCGGTCAAGCTTTCTCATATTTTACTTCTCCTTCATACCTCATCCATACGGTGGACGGGGTTGCTATCGTTCTATTTATATTATAACGGCAGCCGGGAATTTCGTAAACCTTTTTTGACGATTTTTTCCTTTTCCTCCGACTTTTTCCGTTGCATCGGCAACGCACCATTTCCCCGTGTATGTGGTATAATAATCAAAAAGGAGGTCATGCATATGAAAATTGCATTTTTTGATACAAAACCCTACGACCGTCCCGCCTTTGAGAAGTACGGTGCGGAGAAGGATATCGCCTTTAAATTCTTCGAGGCAAAGCTCAACGAAGATACCGTAGAGCTTGCCCGCGGGTACGACGGCGTGTGCGCCTTTGTTAACGACACCGTTTCCGCCCCTGTCATTGACAAGCTTGCGGAAATGGGTGTTCGCGTGCTGGCATTGCGCTGCGCCGGTTTTAACAACGTGGATATGCGATATGCCTACGGCCGTCTTCACGTGTTGCGCGTCCCCGCCTACTCCCCCTATGCCGTAGCCGAAC
>JAFYLV010000128.1 GCA_017556885.1 Clostridia bacterium
GCCAGTCCTCAAAGTTGGAATTGAGGAGGGTCATGACGTATTCCGTCACACATTCCGGCGCGTAACCTTCGGAGAAATAATAGGTGATACCGGCACCGGCATCGCGCTTGGAGAGCTTCTTTTTCGCTGTTCCCTCCAGGCGCATAAGCTGGGAGATGTGCATATACTTCGGCAGCTTAAAGCCGAGAGCCTGGAAGAGCTGCACGTGGTACGGAAGGCTCGGAAGCCACTCCTCACCGCGGATAACGTGGGTGGTGCGCATCAGGTGATCGTCCACTGCATGAGCCATGTGGTAGGTGGGGATTCCGTCGCTCTTTAAAAGGACATGGTCAATGGAGTTCTCAGTGATCTCCAGATTTCCCTTGATGAGGTCGGTGATCTTCACCTTATTCTCGGCATTCCCGTTGGAGCGGAAGCGCAGAACAAAGGGCTTACCGGCCTTAAGATTCGCCTCGACTTCTTCATAGGAAAGATCGCGGCAGCGAACATACTCGCCGTAGTAACCGGGAGTAACCTTGGCCTCCTCCTGGCGGGCGCGAAGCTCGTCCAGCTCCTCTGCGGAGCAGAAGCAGGGATACGCATGACCGTTTGCAACAAGATACTTTGCATAGCACTGATAAATATCCTTGCGGTCGCTCTGGCGGTAGGGACCGTAGTCGCCGCCGTGAACGATACTCTCATCAAAACGGATGCCGAAGTGCTCAAATGCACGGATGATATCCATTTCAGCACCTTCAACCTCGCGCTTGGAGTCGGTGTCCTCGATGCGGAGCATGAAAACGCCGCCGGACTGGTGAGCAAGGCGCTCACATACCGTTACGGGGAACAGACCGCCAAAGTGAACAAAGCCCGTGGGGCTCGGTGCAAAGCGGGTGACCTTTGCTCCCTCCGGAAGATCGCGGGGGGGATATTTTTCCTCATAGTATTCCGGCGTTTTGTCAATATCCGGGTACAGCAGCTGCGCCAGTTTCTGATAATCCATTTTATTAATCCTCCAAAAAGGTTGACTTCTTATTTTCGTTTGCGAAGATTCATCGCGCGGCTAAGCTTTCCACGCAGTTCATAGCGTAACCCAAGTCGGGTACGCACGATCTCGGCAAGCTGACGGACGTCCTCTTCATTGCCGGATATAAGCTCAAGCTCCAGCTCCGCAAAGCTGCGACGGATGTCTCCCTTGCGCAGAACACCGCGGTCGATAGCGATCTCTGCCGTACAGTCGCGGTAGCGTACCTCGCAGCAGCGACGCAGGTAATCCGTTCTGGCAATAGGAACGAGGGTCGTTTTTCCGGAGATGATATCCTCCACCGGCGGAAGCGGGATGGATATATCCAGCTCGTCCAGCGCCTTGGGGATATCCGCGCCGTCAAAATCCGATTCCCACTCGTGTCTCGCGCCGCCGGGAGCTGCAGTCTTGACGGTCACAACGTGACGACCGTCCACACGACGGTGGCGCAGGGCGATACGCGCCTGCCGCACGGCTCCGTCGCTGGAATCAAAATAGGTGTTATCCTGCATATGCTCGCTCCAGCCGCCAAGCACAATTCCGTCTACGGCGGAGATCGCCGACTCGATCGTGCGGTTCTTCAAGTATCTCGGCAGCGCCAGCTTAATTTCAAATTCAATGGCCATCTCAGAGATTTCCTCCAACATCAGACCGCAGGGGATCCCGGATCCATTCAAGAAACAGGAAAACACCGAGGCAGAAAACGGGCACCAGCGCAAAGGGAACCGACATACGCCAGGCACCAAGGCTGACGGCGGCAAATCCGCAGGAATTTGCAAACGCCCCGACCGAGAAGAACAACACCGGAAGGGCCAGCGCCGCAGCCAATGCGATATACGCTGCAGGATGTCGGCGGATCAGCCCGGAGGGTGCGATACTGATACCGCATCCGTAGGCAAAAACCTGTAATGCCGTACTGATAAGCAAGGCCGCAACGGCAAGGCTAACCGACTGAGCCGCCTGTTCCGGATACATCAGCGGTACAGATATAAGGGGAACCGTAATCGCAGCCGCAGAAAGGCTCCAACACAAAAGCGAGAAAACACCCTTTGCCGGGGTACGCTGGCGGTCGCGCCCCATCTCTCGGGGCGTTTCACTGTTTTTATACATCAGTGAAACACAAAGTGCAGAGATCCAACCGAAAATACCGGCAAATACGGCAACACCGGGAGTAACACATGCCGTAAAGCTATGGCTGATGATGGCACAAATGACCGGCCAAAGCACAGACACTGCGATCAAACCGAGACGGGCAGCTGCGAAACCCTGCGCAGCGCGCTCTGCATTTCTACGGAGTTTGATACAAAGCATAAGCTTTTCGCAGCTTTCGCGACCGGAGAATCCGGAACGGACCGCACTTCCGCCACAGGATATCTCCTGCATGCCGATATAAGCGGGCCGGTGCTTTTCGGAACGGAAGGCATTCAGGATCTGCTCCGTCTCATTTTGGGAAATTTCCGCAAAGAGACGGTGAGAGGCAATTTCCTTTGCGTCCGGTGGAATATTTCGGCCGGAGAGCTCACGGCCGGTCATAAATCTCGTGACAGAAAGACCGCACATTTCCGCAAGGCCGAAGATGACCTCACGGGCCCCGGTGCCGGCAAAGCCGATATCCAATCCGGCATCGCGCATGGCAGCAACCGTCTTTTTTAAATCGCCCTCGCGGGACATACCAAATCCAACCATGCCGAGAAATACTGTAATCCCGTTTGACGGAGTATGCATAGCATAGGCAAACGGTCTGCAGCCGCGTTTTTTCATCGTAAGCCGTGCCTTTGCGACCGCGGCCAGTTCTTCACGGGTCAGCGGTTCCGGACGGCCACCGTAAAAGCAATGGGTGCAGCGTGCAATAACATCCGCACAACTGCCCTTGATAAACATGACCGGAGTCTCCCCTTGCAGTTCACGGCTGAGGGTAACACCGTTTTCCTCGCGCTGGTCGATCAGACGGAAATCCGCCTCATGTCGGCTGCTCTTCATCAGGAGCTCGGAAAGCGCATGGATATTCACACCCTCGCCAAGACAACTGACCGCCGCATGAATAAGATGGCGCTGGGCATCGGCGTCCAGAGCGCTCATATACCGCAGCTCACCGGCATAGAAAAACTTCGGCGGCAAAAGATCGGTCCGGGAGAAAACATCGGGATTGATGATTGCAACATCCGCGTTGCCAAGAACATAAGGATCATCGGAATTTTCCAGCACCTCATCCCCGCGCAAAAGTCGCAGGTTCAGGGCAAAGCAGGAAGCGGCAACCACATCCTCCGCACCGAAAAGACCCACGGCAATTCCAAGTCCGCCAAACAGATCCCGCAGCGTCGAAAAGACGGGCATGTCC
>JAFYLV010000129.1 GCA_017556885.1 Clostridia bacterium
GTAGTAGGCATTCTTTCCGTGCTTGCGCAGATAGTGCTTATCCAGCAGCTCCTGCTGCATGGGACGCAATTCGGGCT
Organism: Clostridia bacterium; assembly: GCA_017556885.1. Classification (GTDB taxonomy): domain Bacteria; phylum Bacillota; class Clostridia; order Oscillospirales; family QAMX01; genus RGIG1911. The sequence goes on from JAFYLV010000129.1 coordinate 78, forward strand.
GCAGGCTTTCCGCATGAAGGGCCATATGAGCCACCTCTTCCAGCACCACGGCATTGTGCACCGCCTCCGCCGCATCACGTCCCCAGGCAAAGGGACCGTGACTGCAGACCAGCACAGCGGGAACGGCGGCGGGATCCCGCTCCGCAAAGGTTTCAATGATCACGCGGCCCGTCTCCGCCTCATATTCTCCGGCAATTTCCGCCGCCGTCATAGGGCGGGTGCAGGGAATGGCACCGTAGAAATAATCCGCATGGGTGGTGCCGTAGGCGGGAATGGAACGGCCTGCCTGTGCAAAGGCTGTTGCCCAACGGGAATGGGTGTGGACGATACCGCCGCATTCGGGGAATGCGCGGTAAAGCTCCAGATGCGTGGGCGTATCGGAGGAGGGCTTCCATTTGCCCTCGACCACTTTGCCCTCCAAATCCACCACGACCATATCCGCGGCGGTCATTACGTCGTATTCAACACCGCTGGGCTTGATAACGACCAGCCCGCTCTCCCGGTCGATGGCGGAAACGTTTCCCCAGGTGAAAGTGACAAGGCCGTAACGGGGCAGGTCAAGATTTGCGCGGAATACCGCTTCTTTCAGTTGTTCCAGCATAATTTTTCCTTATTTCAGCTTCCATGCGATATCGGCAAGCAGCAGTTCCTTCTCAAGGCTCTCCGGCGTGGTGTCCTTGGTGATATGGACAAATTCGATATCGAGCATCCGGGCAAAGTCGCGCATCATTTCGGCGGTAACATCGTAGGACAGCACGGTATGATGGGCACCGCCGGCGGTGATCCAGCACTCAATGCCGCGGGCAAGATCCGGCTCTGCGCGCCACATGACACGCGCCACGGGGAGATTGGGCATGGGCAGGATGGGCTTGACGCAGTTGATATCCTGGCAGATGAGACGGAAGCGGCCGCCCATATCCACAAGGCTGACCACGATGGCAGGGCCTTCCTTGCCTTCAAAGACCAGACGGGCAGGATCCTTCTCATTCATGCCGATGCCGAGATGATGGCACTCGATACGGGGACGGTCGGCCGCAAGGCTCGGGCAGACCTCCAGCATATGGGCGCCGAGGCTGTATTCCTGACCCTCGACGAGGTGATAGGTGTAATCCTCCATAAAGGCGGAAGCACCGTTGCCGCCCTCGCCCATGGCCTTCATGATGGCAGTCATGGCAGAGACCTTCCAGTCGCCCTCGCCGCCGTATCCAAAGCCTTCGGACATCAGATGCTGAGAGGCAAGACCGGGCAGCTGCTCCATACCGTAGAGATCCTGGAAGGTATTGGCAAATGCCATGCAGCCCTCGCGCTCCATCATGCGGCGCATGGCGATCTCCTCCCGCGCCTGATAGCGGATGGCGTTCATATCGTCACAGGCAACGTCGTAGGCGGCAAGATAGGTCTCCATCAGCCCGTCGATCTCCGCCTCGGTAACGGCATTCATCTCGCGGACAAGGTCACCCACCGCCCAGGTGTTGACCTGCCAGCCAAAGCGCAGCTGCGCCTCGACCTTATCGCCTTCGGTGACCGCGACCTCACGCATGTTGTCGCCAAAGCGCATGACCTTCATATCCTTGGACACCGCCACACCGACGGCGGCGCGCATCCAGTCGCCGAGACGGCGGCGGACGTCACCGTTCTGCCAATGGCCGGCAATGACCTTACGGGGCATGCGCAGGCGTGCAGCGATAAAGCCGTGCTCACGGTCGCCGTGGGCGGCCTGATTGAGGTTCATGAAATCCATATCGATCTCATCGTTGGGGATCTCGAGATTGTACTGGGTGGCGAGATGGCAATAGGGCTTCTGCAGGGAAGCCAGACCGCCGATCCACATCTTGGAGGGCGAGAAGGTATGGCACCAGGTGATGATGCCGGCGCAGGTGGGATCAAAATTGGCCTCGCGGACGATATCCGAGATCTCAGCGGCGGACTTTGCCGTCACCTTATATTCCAGAGGGAAAGGAAGCTCGCGGCTCATCTCCTCCGCCATTTCGCGGGCGCGGGCATCCACCGTGCGGAGCACCTCATCACCGTAAAGAAGCTGGGAGCCGACGACAAACCAGAAGGTATATTTTTTCATAACCGTTTCCGTCCTTTATCTTTTTCTTTTATTATAGCACAACCGCCGCTTTATTCCCAGTCGATCCGCAATATTATAGGTTCTGCCGGAAAATCGTCCACCGGGATCCCCGGCACGTGGAGCACGAGCTCCTCCGCCTTGCCGGTCTCCATGCGGAAGCGGCTGGGAATGTACGTTTCCTCTGCCAAAAGTTCTTTACCGGAGTTGAGGCAGCACACCCGGCGGGGAAGCTTCTTCCAGGAAAGAAAATTCACCGCATCCGACGGAAGCCCCTCCGGAAAATGGAACCACGTAGTATCTCCCCGCCGCAGAGCGATAAATTTCGGTGAGCGATGAAATTCATATTGAAATTCATCCGGCTCCACCCCGGTAAAGCTCTCGCGCACCCGCATAAACCAATCGCCGATGCGCGCAAGGCGCTCCCGCTGCTCCGGCGGGATCTCGCCGAGAGCCGTGGGACCCACGTTGAGCAGATAGCTTCCGCCCCGGGCCATGACGCCGTCAATGGCACAGAGAATATGCCGCAGGGAATAATAATCGCTTCCGCGCCGCCAGCCCCAGCTGACCGCATCCAGCGAATTGCAGGCCTCGGTCATGCGGCTGTAGGGCGCAAGCCGTCCGTCCTCCGCCTCCTCCCGCTCCGGAGTGGAGAAATCGCCGGCATCAAAGCCGCGGTCATTGATGCGGATTCCCGGCTGCAGCCGCCTCACCAGCGCATTGATCTCCGGATCGTCAATGTGCGGCGGAATATCCCAAAAGAGGGTGTAGATCTCTCCGTAATTTGTCAGAAGCTCTCGGATCTGCGCCTTTAAGTATTCGCGGTAACGGGAAAAATCCCCCACCGGATCGCTCTTCCACTGGTGGGTGGAGGCATCGTTGCGCGCATCGGGATGGTGCCAGTCGGGAATGGAATAGTACAGGGAAAATTTCATTCCCTCTGCCCGGGCCGCATCCGAAAGCTCACGGATCACATCCCGTCCAAAGGGCGTATTCATAACAGAATAATCGGTGGGCGCCGGATCCCACATACAGAAGCCGTCATGGTGCTTTGCGGTAATGCAGATATACTCCATCCCCGCCGCCTTTGCCGTCCGTACGATTTCCCCGGCATCAAAGTTCACGGGATCAAACCGCTCTGCAAGGCGCTCGTATTCCTCCCGCGCCATATCGCAGCGAGCCAGCGCCTGCTCATGGCATTCCGTCAGAGCATAGATGCCCCAGTGGATAAACAGGCCGAATTTGTTGTCGTACATCTTGTTTCAGTCCATAAATGTGACGAGTTCGTCCATATCCTTGCGCTTTTTCGGGCGCACGGCGGGATCGGCGGCATAGCCGAGGGTAATGACCATGTGGACCTTCTTATCCAGTCCGCAGGCCTTGCGGATGTCCGCATCGTCAAGCCAGCCGAGGATGCAGGTGCCAAGTCCCTGTGCCTCCGCCTCCGCCGTCAGATAGGCAGAGAGAATGCCGATATCGATGGAGCGGTAATCAATGCCCTTGAGCTTTGCGCCGAGGGCGGCGGTGGCCGCGTAGGGTTCCTCGGAGATGACGAGCAGCACGGGGGCATCGGCGGCAAATTTATTGATCGTTCCCATACCGGTAACCGCTTTCGCAACCGCTTTGGTGCTCTCGCCGCGGCAAACGGTGATGTGATAGGGCTGACCGTTGCAGGCCGAGGGCGCAAGCCGTCCCGCAGCAAGCACCGCGGCAAGCTTCTCCTCCTCCACCGGGCGGTCGGGATCATACTTCCGGCAGGACTGCCGGGTGTTTGCAATTTCCGTAAAGTTCATTTCGGTTCCTCCGTCTTATAAGAAATATCGAAACTCAAAGAGAAAATACCGCCAGCATCACGCCGAGCAAAATGCCGAGGAAAGCAAAATTGAAGGCGGAGAAACGCAGGATATATCCGCCGATGCGGTGGGGATTGTGCTTTGCATATTCCCGGAAGGTGATGAGGGACGCAAGGCTTGCGATGAGTGTGCCCGCACCACCGATATTGACACCCACCAGCAGTTCCCGCCAGTTATCCGTAAACTGCGAAAGCAGGATGGCTGAGGGCACATTGGAAATGACCTGGCAGGACAGGGTGGAAAACAGCAGCGTGCTTCTCTCCATCAGGCCAGAGAACAAATCCCGGACGGCATCGATCCGCGCCATATTGCCCGCAAAGATAAAGAAGAACACAAAGGTCAGAAGCAGCGGGTAGTCCACGTCCCGCAGTGCCTTGCGATCCATGGCAAAGATGACCGGCGGGATGACGATAAGGCCGACAAAATACGGGATGCCGCGGAAGACGATGGCAATGGCCAGCGCAAACAGGGCAAGATATACCGCCACCTTGCCCTTGGGCATGGAGCGGATGCGGCCCTCCACCGTAAGGGCATCTGCCTTGACAAAAACGAGACAACATAGGGTGATGAGCGCAACAGAAAGGGCAAAGGGCAGCAGCATCACAGCCATAAATTCCCCAACGGGAATGTTAAACTTCGTATACAGATAGAGATTCTGCGGATTGCCGAAGGGGGTGAGCATACCGCCGAGATTTGCGGCAATATTCTGCATAATAAAGGTAAAGGCCATGTACTTTTCCTTCCCTGTGGTATGCAGCACAAAGTATCCGAGGGGCAGGAAGGTCAGCAGAGCCATATCGTTTGCAATCAGCATGGAGCCGATAAAGGTGATATACACCAGCGCCAACACCGCGAGCCGTGCCGTACGGAAAATGCGCACGATACGCTGCGCCATGGTGTAGAAAAAGCGGATATTGCGCAGGGCGCATACCACCGCAAGAACACAGAACAAACACGTCAGGGTCTTTACATCAAAATAGCCGAGGTATTCCGCATCCGGCGGTACGATGACCGCCGTCACAGCCGCAGCGCAAAAGGCCACCGCAAGCACAGCATTCTTTTTTAAAAATTCCAGCACCGGCCGCAGGGTCAGGGGGGTATGATGCGGGCGGTAAACATGTGCGTGAGCCATATCGGTTTCTACTTCCTTTTATCACAATTATACGGGCACATCCTTTTAATTATAGCAGATTGATTTGAATTGCACAATATTAAAAAACGGGTCATTCGACCCGTTTTTTATCACTTTTTTTCGTTCTGCAAATAAAAGCGGCCACGATAACGGCGCATACGCCGCTCACAAGCTTTCCGGCGATCATTGGAAGCACAAATTTCTCATCAAAAGCCATGGTAAAGGCCAGATGATCACCGAAGACAAAGGCGGCGGAAACGGCAAACGCCATGTTGATGACCAGCCCTCTCCGATCCATCTTCTCCGCCATATCAAAGGTCGGGATGGAATTGGCCAGAGAGGAAACCAGTCCCAGCACCGCCGTTCCGTTGATACCAAGGAGCCGTCCCGCCGCCTGCAAAGGCCGCGAAAGCAGCGCTGACAACGTACAGATGAGAGGAAACACGCCTGCAAGGATGATGGCGATATCACACACCACGGCCATAGCCTCCGCAAGGGAGCCAAGCCCCGGAATGAGTCCCCTTCCCGTGATATGGGTAAATGCACCGGCACCAAGACCCACGGTGATGATCGCCGTCACCGCCCAGCCAAGCCCTGCAAATATGCGGCAGCAGAGCTTCGGCGCAAGCCACAGGCCCAGGCAGGTCGCCCCCGCCGCAATGAGCACCGGCAGCAGGTTCCACAAAAGCCGACCCGGCGCGATACCAAGCATCAGCCCGGAGAGAATACATCCTACAGGAATGGTCGCAACACCGCAGAGAATACCGAGCAGCACGTCCCCGTGCAGCGCCTTCGGGATGACCCGAAGCGCCAGCGGCACGGTAAAACAGAGGGTAACACCGAGCATGGATGCCACAACAAGTCCGTTGTATCCACCAAGAAGCGCATCCTCCGCAAGCTCTGCCGCCACGGCGGCACCGCCCATATCGTTGGCGATAAAGGCACCGAGAACCGAGAGATCGAATCCCAGCGCCTCGGCAGGAACTCTAAGGACGGGCGCAAGCAAGTTTGCAATGACCGGCGCCATGCAAAGCATACCCGCCATGGCAAGGCCGAGCGTTCCCGCGGCAAGGATACCCTTTTCAAATTCCTCGCCCAGCTTATACTTGCCGCCAAAGAGCTTATCCGCAGCGCCGAGCAGGCCGAAGACCGCAAATATCCAGCGAAGTACCGTCATACAGTCTCGTCCGAATGGGCAAGGATATAATCCACGATGGGCTTGTTGCTGCCCGTCATGCCGTGGGGATGATGACCGCGCAGTGCTGCAGCCTTAACTGTCAGCAGTCCGCTGCCCTCCATAGCCTCGATGAGCAGGGCGCTGTTTTTGCGCCAATCCACCGTGGCATCCTCCGTGCCGTACACCAGCAGGATATGTACACCGCCCGCAATCAGCTTATCCGCGGAATTGATGGGATGCTCCGCAAACTTCATCAGATCGCAGCGCCGAACTCCGGGGTAGGCCGTGCAAAACTCCCTGTCAAAGGCTCTCTCCACGTCCGGATCGCCCAGCCGGCCGGGCCAGTCGTTGAAATTCAGCACCGGCGCATCGATATACATACACCGCACAAGCTCCGGATAGAACCCCGCAAAGCGCACCGCGTGGGCACCGCCGCAGCTCATGCCAATGGGAATGCACTTCTTTTCCAGCCCGTATTTCTCCGATGCAAACGCAACGAAGCGGGCCTTGCGGTCACAATCCGCCTTGGTGGCAAGGCGGGTCTCATTTTCAACATAAGCGAGGCAAAATCCTCTTCCGAGCAGCTGCAGCTCCACATCGGGAAATGCGCCGAAATATTCGGTTTTCAGCATCCATTTTCCGTTTTTCTCTCCGTTTGGGAAAACCATAATGCATCTTTTTTCCTCAAAGAGAAACTCCTCTTTGGGGAATCCGTTCCACAGATCCATTTTCTTCTCTCCTGACTGTTTATACGATCCGGCAGGCAACACCGGCCTTCAGGCCAACGGTGAGGATCTCGCCGGAAATGGGAGTGCGGTCATTTGCCTTCAGCCGCAGTACGGTATCACGCGGGGAAACGGCCTTTGCAAAAATGACACGGCCGTCCTTCCACTCGATATCGACGGTGATATCGCCGCGAACCCGCAGTCCGCGCACCGATCCCTCCTGCCAATCCTCCGGCAGTGCGGGCAGAAGCTCCACCACGCGATCCTCCACCTCACCGAGGTGGCTTTGGATGAGCATCTCCGTCATGCCGGAAACGGCACCGAAGTTGCCGTCGATTTGGAAGGGCGGATGCATGTCAAAGAGGTTCTCCGCCGTGGATCGCTGCATAAGGCAGCGCAGATTATACAGTGCGTTTTCGCCGTCATGCAGACGGGCAAAGAAGTTGATGACCCATGCGCGGGACCAGCCGGTCTTAGCGCCGCCATTTTCCAGCCGGCGCTCGATGGTGCGGCGGGCGGCTGCATAGATCTCCGGGTTGCGCTCGTTGATCTGATCACCGGGGAAAAGGCCGAAGAGATGGGAAATATGGCGGTGACCGGGCTCACACTCCTCATAATCCCGGATCCACTCGGCAATGGTGCCGTACCGCTCGCTCACCCGCAGGGGCGGCAGGCGGTGAAGCACCGCCTCCAGCTTTCCGGGCAGTTCTTCGCCAAGTTCCAGCAGCCGGTATGCCTTGATCGTGCGGGTAAAGAGGGCATGAATGATCTCAAAGTCCATGGTAGCACCGTAGGTGAACATGCAGGACTTCTTCTCACCGGTGTCGGGATCCGTATAGAAGAAGGAATTTTCCGGAGAGTTGGAGGGGCTGGTGACCAGGCGGCCTTCGCCGTCCTCTACCAGGAAGTCGCAGACGAAATCGCAGGCCCCCTTCATGATGGGCAGGATCTCCCGGAGATATTCCCGATCCCCGGTAAACTCATAATGCTCCCAAAGATTGAGGCACAACCAGGACCCTGCCAGGGGGAAGAAGCCGCATCCTACCAGATCATGCACTCCGGTGCGGCCAAAGATATCAGAGGTATGGTTGATAACCCAGCCCCCGGCACCGAAGAGGCGCTCTGCCGTCTTGACGCCAAAACCACTGTTCATCTTCATAAAGTGGCTATAGGGAGCAAAAGCCTCACTCATGTTCGCCGTTTCCACCGGCCAGTAGTTCATCTGGAGGTTAATATTCGTGTGGTAGTCACTTCCCCAAGGCGGGGTAAAGCCGTGGCACCAGATTCCCTGCAGGTTTGCAGGCACACGGGCGCGCTTGCCGCTGGATTCGATGAGCAGATAGCGGCCAAAATTGTAATACAGAACGTACAGATCGGGATCTTCCACGCCCTCCTTGACGCGGGTAAGGCGGGCATCGGTGGGAACGTCCTCATGCTCCGGGGCGGAGAGCTTCAGTTCCACCCGGTCAAACCATGCCTTGTGGGCGGCGATATGCTCGGCGCGGAGGGTCTCATAGTCCTTTGCCTTTGCCGCAGCAATGTCGGAAAGCAGCTTTCCCTTCCAGTCGATAGACGGATCCAAATCATATTTTTCCACACTGTAATCGGTGGCAAAGGCTGCGCGGATCAGCACGTAGCTTGCGCCTTCAATGTGGAGAAACTTCTTGTTCGGAGTGACCGCACCGTCGGTCTCCACATCCAACCGGGCACCGAAACACATACCTTCGCCGCCCTTGCCGTAGTGAGGATGCTCCATCCAGGTGAGCTGACCGTTTAAAACGATGGTGTTCGGATCCAGCACACCGGAGGATGCATCCTGCGTACGCTCATATTTCACATCACAGACGATGCACTTCTCCTCTGCCTCGAGCCGATGCACCAGAATATCCGCCGGATCGCTGACAAAGGTCTCACTTTTGAATGCGATGCCGCCCTTGCGGTAGCTGACGCGCGCAATGGCCTCGGAAAGCTCCAATTCCTTTCGGTAATCGGTGTATTCTCCCTCGTTCTGCATCTCCAGCGTCAGCTCGCCAAAGCTCTCATAGAAGCGCACGCGGGAGGGATCGGAAAGGAACTCATCCTCGCAGATCTGGCTTCCCTCAACGAATTTTTCCGCAAAAAGCAGACGGCGGATCTCCGCAAGGGCCTCCGGGGAAGCATGATAATTCTCCTCAATTTGTCTGCCGCTCCAAAGAGATTCCTCGTTGATCTCGATGATCTCTTTATCCGGGCCGCCGTA
>JAFYLV010000130.1 GCA_017556885.1 Clostridia bacterium
CAAATGACGTTCTTCTTTTGTCATTTCTCTTCGCAACTGCTTCGCAAATGGAACCAACTGCTTATTATGCTTTGACTGCATGACAATCCCTCCGTCACGGCTTCGCCGTGCCACCTCCCTTTACACAAGGGAGGCTTTGGTGCGGTGCAAAACCGTACATGACGCACAACACCCAAAGGTGTATAGAAGTGCGCCCTTATCAGTTCGACAAATTGGAATTTGCTAATCTGATTGCTTGCAGCAAGTCATATAGATTTTACTTTCGGTTTTATCAACCTTAGTAACAATAAACTTCACAGGAGCTAAAATAATTTCGTCAGGTTCGTTTTGTACATCTGGCATTAAATCAAGGCGAATTGCAGGTGTGCCGACAGAAACAATTATTTCAGCCAAAGTACATCCGCTGGAACCATACTCGGCATTTTCTGCTATGTGTGGATTTAGGCTACAAGAAGAAAAACCTAAATAATCAACAGCCATTCCTTCTTTCAAATTTTCTGCAAATCCTGTTTTGATGTTTCTGTATAATACCATATCAGCTTCAAGAGGTTTCATACAAGCCATCATGTTAGCAATATCCACTCTTGCTCTTTCAATAATCTGCTCTTTTACCTCTTCAGAGTCAATAACGGGAAATCTCTTTCGGTAGATATGAAATAAACGCTCTCCTTCTTCCTTACTACAATTCCAACGAACATCAAATCCTTGTTCAACAGCTTCTGACATCACAGCTCTGCCGTCTTCATTAATAAGGTGGATAAATATATCTATTGTCTTCTCATCCGTTTCCCACAAAAGCCCATTTATGAGCAAATAATCATTAGTTGTATAAAAACGCAGGGTTTCTTTTTGTGCCTCTGTCATATCCTCACCTCGTCAAATTCAAATTTGTCTAATTGTCAGATATATTCTATCACATCAATGTGAGCTATACAAGAACAGTCCCGGCAGGATTAGCTGCCGGGACTGCAACTGTTTTATGAGAACCTGCCTTTTCTCGGGCTCTTTTCTTTTTGTCTTATCTGCGGAATAGATCGTTTCCCTCGCAGTCAACGGCGCACACCAGAGGAAAGTCCTCAAAAACCAGCCGTTTGACCGACTCGCAGTCAAGCTCTGGGTAGGCGATGACCTCGCAGGCGGTGATATGCCTTGCGGCGAGGGCACCGGCACCTCCGATGGCACAGAGATAGAGCGCACGGTTGCGGCGGACAGCCTCCACCACCTCCGGCGACCGCTCCCCCTTGCCGATCATGGCCGCAAGGCCAAGATCCAGCAGCCGGGGCGCAAAGGGATCCATCCGGCTGGAGGTGGTCGGTCCGCAGGAGCCGATGACGTGCCCCGGCGGCGCGGCAGTAGGCCCGGCATAATAGATGACGGCATCCTGCAGCGGAAAGGGAAGCGCCTCTCCCCCATCGACGGCTGCCATAATGCGCTTATGTGCCGCATCCCGGGCGGTATAGACCACGCCGGACAGGCGCAGGGAATCCCCGGCGCGCAGCTCACCTGCGCGGGCGCGCAGCTCCTCCGTGCGGAAGGCCTTGGGCTCAGTCATTTCCGATTTCTTCCTCAGGGGCGGGAAGTCCGGCGGTGCGGATCTCCTCCACGGCGGAGAGCATCTCTTTACGGGTATCCGCAAAGGAACCGTTGAGACCGCGGAGCATTTCCATATACCCGTTCAGAGCAGTAAGAGCATCGGCCACCTTGCGGTCGGCCTCCTCGCTGAAGCGGCCGAGCATTCCGGCGGCGGAATCCACCCGGTCACGCACCGTGGCGGTGATGAGCTCCACTCGCTTCTCGCTTTCCTCGGTGACGGCATCCGCCCGGCGGCGGGCCGCGATCTCCAGATCGACGAGATACTGCTTCTCCGCCCCGAGATCCTCGCAGGCGCGGGAAAGCTCGTCAAACTTCTGTTCAAGCTCTGCGAGGCGGGCTTTTTGCTCCGCATTCTCGGCCAGCACGCCGGCCAGCAGACTTTCCTTGGCCTCCAGCGCGGTCTCGGCGGTCTCCGCCCGGCGGCGCAGCTCCTCTGCGCTCTCCGCGGAGGCCCGCAGGGAATCCCGCTCCGTCTCCGCCGCCTCAAGAACAGCGGAAATGGAGTTTTTTTCCTCCTTCAGCGCGGCGATCTCCTCTTCCAGCTCTGCCTTTGCGCTCTGGAAGCGACGGTTCTCCTCGGTGATGAAGGTGATGACATCGTTACAGTTGTAGCCTCCGAAGACGGAGGTGCGAAAACGTCCGTTAGCGGCCATGATGCATACTGCCTTTCGGGATAAATTTTACTTGATAACGCGGACGCGGATGATGCCCTCGACCTCGTAGAGGTGCTGGAGGGTGGCATCGGACACATCGCCCACCACATCAAGCATGGTGTAGGCATAGTCCTTCTTGGACTTGGAGATGATGTTCTCAATGTTGATGCCCTTGGCTGCCATAGCAGCAGAAACGGTGGAGATCATGTTGGGGATATTGCGATGGATGACGCAGAGACGGGCAGAGCCGGCGCTGCGCTCCATGGTAACATTGGGGAAGTTGACGGAGTTTTTGATGTTGCCGTTCTCCAGGAAGTCGATCATCTGCTCGGTAGCCATTCTCGCGCAGTTGTCCTCGCTCTCGGGGGTAGAAGCACCGAGGTGGGGAATGCAGACGGCGCCGGCCATGGCAAGGGTCTTTGCGTTGGGGAAGTCGGTAACATAGCTTGCGACCTTGCCGCTCTCGAGAGCCGCGGCCATATCGTCATCGTTGACCAGCTCGCCGCGGGCGAGGTTGATGATGCGGACGCCGTCCTTCATCTTTGCGAAGGTCTCGGCGCAGAACTTGCCGCGGGTCTGATCGTTGCAGGGGATGTGCATGGAGATGAAGTCGCAGTTTGCGTAGATCTCCTCCTCAGAGAGGGCATGGCGGATATCGGTCTTGAGCTGCCATGCAGCATCAACGGTGATGAAGGGATCGTAGCCGTAGACGGTCATACCGAGGGAACGGGCGATGTTTGCAAGCTTGGCACCGATAGCACCGAGACCGATGATACCGAGGCTCTTACCGGCGAGCTCGGGACCGACGAACTGGCCCTTTCCCTTTTCCACCATCTTGGGAATGGCATCGCCTTCACCGGCGATGGACTTTGCCCAGGCAATGGAATCGGCGATCTTGCGGCAGGAAAGAAGCAGCGCGCAGATGGCGAGCTCCTTAACGGCGTTGGCATTGGCACCGGGGGTGTTGAAGACAACGATACCCTTCTCGGCGCAGTCACCCACGGGAATGTTGTTGGTGCCGGCACCGGAACGGGCGATGGCAAGGAGATTTTCCTTCATCTCGTAGCTGTGCATATCGGCGGAGC
>JAFYLV010000131.1 GCA_017556885.1 Clostridia bacterium
AGACGGGAGCCATCGCCATAGGAAGCGGCAATGCCATGCCACTGCTCACATACCATTTCAATGGTCTCTGTTTCGTTATAGGCGGGAATAACGATGTAAAGCTTTTCCATGTTCTTTCTCCTTATGAAGGATTATTTTGTCAGTTGGATAACCGTAACATCACCGGATTTAAAGCATACGGATCCAAGGGAGAGCAGTTTGTCAAGTGTGATTTGCGAGCCGTACTTTTCATATTCACAGTGTCCGATGTAAATATAATCGATTCCGTATTTCGCAATGATTTCACGGACCCTGGCTGAATCGGAATACTTATAAACGGCATCCACTTCTTCCTGCCGTGCGGCGACGATACCGTAATCGTTGTGCCAAAGCCATTCGTGGGTCTGCCAGCCAACCACAGTAGCCCGTCCCGTGGACATGGAGACAAAGCAGGCATCGGTATAGCTGTCACCGTAGGTCTCCAGGATAACCGAATCCTTTGGTGTATTCTCCTGGATCCATTTCACCGCATCGTAATCGGGGTAACCCGTTCCGTTTTCACCTTCAAGCGAGGAAAATTCCTTGATAAACTCAATACCATCCAGGCTTTCGTACCGATTTTCGCTGAGCTTTCCGTACCAGGCGGGGACAGCATCGGTGATATATCCGAGCATTGCAAGCATAACCGCAGACATACCAACAAAGGATAGGATCGCGCGGTTGCGCTTCTTACAGGCTTCGACAATCCGGACAAAGGCATAGCCCATGGCCGTGTTGAAGAGGATAAATGCCTGATAGGATAACTTGAACATGGTGTTTGCCCGCGGATAGTTTTCTTCATAGATATCGCGGACATAAACAAATTCCGTGCCAAATGCAAGACCGAAACCGCAAATAAAAAGGATCAAAACAAAAATATCCTGAACCTCAAAGGCTTTCAGCGTGAAACGGTTCGTTGTGTCCGAAGCTGAACTTTTCGCCATCTTCTTTGTGCTTTTCAATTCCTGCTTACCCTTATTTACAAGGAAAAGCCACAGAGCAAAGATAAGCCCGATCAGCAGGGGGCCACCCCAGAGCACCAGTAACTGATAGAAAAGAGAACGTTGTTTCACGATACCGATACCGCTGAACATGCTTTCAAATCCTACCGTAAAGGGGAGAGAGACTACGGTATTCAGTACGAAAAGCAGTACCATCTGGTAGACGGTAGAAAACCAAAGGCGGTATTTAAATCCATATCTGCGCCAGCCGGTATAGGCAAAGATAAAGAGAGATACCACCATGTAGATGGGATAATCCCAGAAATTGGTCATGCTGAAGGTGCCGATAAGCGCGCCCATCAAAACGAGATGCGGAGAAGGAATGAGCATCTGCAGAAGTGTCGGCTCTGTGACAGATTCCTTTTCGCGGCTGGAAAGCACAAAACAGTAGGCCGTCGCAAGGAAGAGAAGGACAGGCAACACGTTCATCACGTGGGCATGCAGATCGGAGACAATATAGGAATAAAGCGGAAATTCGGTGATCGTAAGATCATTCTCAACGGGCGGCTGATAACCGATATAACGGGTGGCATCCGCAAACCAGTAGGAGTATTCCGTATCGATAATATTGAGCTTATAAAGAATCTTACCGACAACGCCATATACAAAATGGTGCAGATTTCCGGCAAGACAGACCATGACCGAAGAAGTCAGACCGCCGATCACCGAGAAGGTACGGCTTCCGGACTTGCGGTGCGAAAGCATGGAATATACCAAGGAAAAAATGGCGCAGAAGGTTGCAGGCATGAGGGTCGCCATCATCAGATTATAGGCAACATCGGCCGTGAGTCCGGAAAGCTTTGCCGCGACTGCTGCGCAAAAATGCCCAAAATAGTAATAATTGATGGAACTACCCGCAAACCACATGTCCTGCGGAGGCATGAAGTCGGAGTTGAGCATGCTATTGAGAAAGCCAAGGTTCATATACTTCTCAAGGGAATTCAGGTCGGGATTGTGTGCGCGGAGGTAGGCCCAGAAGGCGAGAAGAGCAAAAAAGATGAGTTCCTCGCAAATGGCGTGCCGCCGGAAATCACGGGAACGGAACCAGGCAGTCATCTCTTCCGCGAGGTCTTTGCGGCGTGCAAATATCGCGATCTCAACACAAATGAGAATGACCGCGCAGAGAATCACAGACAGATAACTGAACTTTAAAACATGAAGGCGTGCAGTGACGAACATGAGATATGCGGTCCCGACATATCCGATAATGCGGGCAAAGGAATAGCCCTTGTCCGCAAAGCGGCGAAAGAGCAGCCAGCAGGCGGGGAGGGCTACGATGCCATAGGACAAAAACAGAAGCCACCAGCGAAGGATGCGCAATAAATCCACGACGGTCAGACCCCCTTGAAGGTAATAAACTTATTGAGCGCAAACTGAAGTGCTGCAACGAGAAAGACAGAACCGATCTTTACGAGATACTCGTTTGCAGAAAGCATATTCGTACCTACATGCATGATCAGTTCGGAGAAAAGCAATCCGAGGGTTCCTACAGTTAAAAACGAAAGAAGCCGACGGACAAAATGGGAATTTGCTTTGAAGTTCAGGTAGTAATTGAGGAAGAAGGAACAAAGCATACCGACAACACAGCCGATGATATTTGCGACAAGCGGATCAAGGGAAAGAAAATGATTGCACAGGCTGAATATGCCGAAATCGATCATCGCGCAGGTACCGCCGATCAGACCGTAGAGCAGCAGCTGCCGCCAAATCGGATTCGAACGGAAGATCTCAAGCAGCTTTTTGATCATTTGACAACACTCCTTGCAAGTCGCAGTGCTGCAAGAATGGCCGCATCCATATTGTAGTAGGCATAGTCAGCAAGCCGGCCGCAAAGATAAAGACCGGGGATCTTCTCGGCAAGTGCGGCGTATTTTGCATGCAGAGCACGGTTATCGTCATTCAGAATGGCATAATAAGGGATGCCAGCCTCTACACTTCCACGCACATATGCACGGGGGTATTCATACATTACCGTAGTGGAACCGGACTTTTTCTGTGCCGTGAGCTTTTTAAACTCGGTGATCCGGGTGAAATCGCCGTCATTGGGGTAATTAACGACGGAAGCCGGCTGGAAGGAAGTCTTTTCATGATGTTCAAATACCATATGCAGACTGCGGTAGGGCAGAGCACCGTAGGCAAAATCAAAAAGCTCATCCGCAGGGCCGGTATAGATGCATATACCGTTGAAGGGACGTCCGTCAAACTGCATGGTGCCTGCATCCGCATCCAGTGAAAGGTGAAGCTTTGCATCGCATCCGAGGGCGACGGAGATGTTCGGATGGTCAAGAAGGTTTTCAAAAAGGGCGGTAAATCCATCCTTTGGGGTCATCTGGATCGCATCCTGAAAATATCTGTCATCGTAGGACAGAACGACAGGCACGCGATTGATAACACCGGAATCAAGGGTTTCCACAGGAGTACCCCACTGTTTTGCGGTGTAGTTTTTAAAAACATAATCAAAAACAAATCGTCCAAGCTCCGCAAGCTCAGAATCGGGTGCTGCGATGAGCTCCGAAACCGTGACCTTTTCGCGGCCGGGGAAGGCTGCAGGAAGTTTTGCCTTCAAGGATTCGGCCTTTTCAGCGGAGAAAAGCGTATCAATTGATTTAAAATTAAAGGGAATGGGCACGAGTTTGTTCTTGATGCGGCCAAGCACCCGATGTTCATAGAAAAACCATTCGGAGAAGGGTTTGATATAGGAAAATGCCTCTTCGGAATTGGTATGGAAAATATGGGGGCCATAGCGATGTACAAGGATTCCGTGTTCATCCAACTCATCATACATATTTCCCGCAATATGGTTTCGCTTATCGATAATGCGCACGCGCAGACCGTATTCTTCGGCGAGCACGCGGGCACAAACGGCACCGGAGAAACCGCAGCCAACAACAAGGGCATCAAATTCCATGATCAAAGACCTCCGTGAATGTTATTCAAGAGAAAGCTGAACCTGTCCGAGATCCTCCGGCCGGATCAGAGCACCGGCAGCGGGGATTTTCCGTACGCGGAAACGGCTTTGTGCGACGATATCCGTGGCCTGAACCCTTTCAGCCGCCGTCACACTGTGCTTTGCCTTAAGCGTAATGACCTGCATACCCTGCGCGTTCTTTGCGGCCTTAGGCGTAATCAGGGCAGAGGAGAAGAGAATCGCACGCTCATTATCGGTGCGCAGGATATATTCTTCATCGGACTTCTGCGTAAACACACCGATAAGGGGAGACTTATCGCAATAGGCGTTGATCAGCTTTTTGCGGTTTGTTTTGGTATCATAACCCTTCTTTTCGATCTTTGCCACCTTGCCGTTGGCATAGGCAAAGATGAGGAATCCGCTGTAGTCACCGGCGGGGATCATAGTAAAGACATTTTCGCCTTCATCCATACCAAGCTTCGTCGGCAGGAAGTCGCCGAGGACACTGGCTTTGGTATCCTCAAAATCGGAACCGCGGGTCTTATAAACCTGCGCCTTATCGGTAAAGATGAGCAACTCGTCTTTATTCGAACCCTCAAAGAAGACTCCCATCTCGTCGCCTTCCTTGAATTTGTGCTCAGAGGACATGCGAAGGCTTTGGGGCGTGATCTTTTTGAAATATCCGCCGCGGGTCAGGAAGTAGGTAACTGGATAATCGGGGATCTCCTCCGCGGGCTCGATATATTCTTCCTCCGCCTCGTAGATGATCTCGGTGCGGCGATCTTTGCCGTACTTCTTTGCGATCCGACGCAGATCTTCGACGATCATGGAACGGATACGGCGGCGGCTGCCGATGGCATCCTCCATGTCGGCGATATCTTCACGCAGCTTGCCCGTTTCATCCAGTCGTTTGAGGATATATTCTTTGTTGATGTTGCGAAGTTTGATATCTGCGATAAAGTTTGCCTGAATTTCGTCAATTCCAAAGCCGATCATCAGATTGGGAACGACCTCTGCATCTTCTTCGGTATTTCGGATGATGGAAATAGCTCTGTCAATATCCAGCAGGATCTTTGACAGACCTTCCAGAAGGTGCAGACGTTCCTTCATCTTCTGGACCTTGTAGAAGAGCTTACGGCGGATGCATTCTTCACGCCAGGATGTCCATTCGTCCAGAATGTCGCTGATGCCCATGGTAAAGGGACGGCCGCCGATCAGAATGTTGAAATTGCAGGCGTAGGAATCGGTCAGCGGGGTGAGCTTATTTAAGCGAGCCATAAGCTTATCCACATCCGTGCCGCGCTTGACATCAATGGTGATCTTAAGACCGGAGAGATCGGATTCGTCGCGGATGTTTGTGATCTCGCGCACTTTGCCTGTCTTAACAAGGGTAACTACCTTGTCGATGATCTGCTCAATGGTGGTGGAATAGGGTATCTCGGTGATCTCGATGCAGCCATCCTTCTTGGAATAGCTCCATTTTGCGCGCAGTTTTACACTGCCGCGACCGGTGCGATAGATATCCTCCAGCGCTTTTTTATCGTACAGAAGCTCAGCGCCTGTAGAAAAATCAGGCGCAAGCAGTGTAGATGCAATATCGTGATCCGGATTTTTGATATAAGAAATGGTCGTCTCACAGACCTCGCGCAGGTTAAAGGAGCAGATATTGGAGGCCATGGCGACTGCAATGCCAAGATTTGGGTTAACCAAAACGTTGGGGAAGGCAACGGGAAGCAGGGTAGGCTCCTGCATGGTGCTGTCGTAGTTGTCGACAAAATCAACGGTATCTTCGTCAATGGAGTCAAAGAATTCTTCGCAGATGCTCTCCAGCTTGACCTCGGTATAACGGGATGCGGCATAGGCCATATCGCGGGAATAGATCTTACCGAAGTTTCCCTTGGAATCCACAAGGGGATGCAGAAGGGTCTCATTTCCGCGGGCAAGGCGAACCATGGTCTCATAGATTGCGGCATCACCGTGGGGATTTAAACGCATAGTCTGACCGACGACGTTGGCAGATTTCGTGCGGTTGCCTTTCAAAAGCCCCATCTTGTACATGGTGTAGAGAAGCTTTCTGTGGGAGGGCTTCAGGCCGTCGATCTCCGGCAGTGCACGGGAGACGATACAGCTCATGGCATAGGGAAGGTAATTGGATTCCAGCGTCTCGGTAATTCGCTGATCCCGCGTAACGGCGGTTTCAAGGTTTTCAGACATGTATATTACCTTCCTTTCTTACGAAATGTCGGCCAGATCAAGATACTCGTATCCGCGCTGGGCAATGGCGGTCTTACGGCCTTCGAGATTATCGCCAAGCCACAAATCGAACATCTGTGCGGTGAGCTCTGCCTCATCGCTGGTGACACGGATCAGGCGGCGGGTCTCGGGAGCCATAGTGGTCAGGCTCATCATGGCGGGCTCGTTCTCGCCAAGTCCCTTGGAGCGCTGAATGGTAACTTTTTTATTTCCGAGATCGTGCAGGATATCGGTCTTTTCCTGCTCGTTATAGGCAAAATAGGTGTCGTCCTTGCAGGTGATCTCATACAGGGGAGACTCCGCGATATAGACAAAGCCCTCGGAGATGAGATCCGGCACCAGCCGATAGATCATCGCAAGGATCAGGGTGCGGATCTGGAAACCGTCTTCATCGGCATCGGTACAGATGATGACCTTGTTCCAGCGCAGTGCCTCCAGGCGGAAAGGGGGAAGATCCTTGACTGCTTTGGACTTGATCTGCACACCGCAGCCGAGAACGCGCATGAGATTTGTGATGATCTCGCTTGCGAAGATCTGCGCGTCGCTGGCCTTCAGGCAGTTCAGGATCTTACCGCGCACGGGCATAATGGCCTGAAATTCGGAATTTCGTGCCTGCTTACAGGAGCCGAGTGCAGAATCACCCTCCACGATATATAGCTCTCTGCGTGAGAGATCGCTGGTACGGCAATCCACAAATTTCTCGATGCGGTTTTTAATGTCCATCTTTTCCGTCATCTTGCTCTTGACGGAGACGCGGGCTTTTTCCGCACTTTCACGGGCGCGTTTGTTGACCAGCACCTGATCGCCGATCTTCTGGGCTTCCGCAGGATTTTCAATAAAGTAAACTTCCAGAGATGACCGCAAAAATTCGGTCATGGCGTCCTGGATAAACTTATTGGTGATGGCCTTTTTGGTCTGGTTTGCATAGGAGGCGACCGAAGAGAAACAGTTTGTGACGATCAAAAGGCAATCTGCAACGTCGTTAAACTGGATCTTGGATTCGTTTTTGACATATTTATTCTGTCCCTTTAGATATGCATCAATAGCATAGACAAAGGCAGACCGAACCGCCTTGTCGGGGCTTCCGCCGTGCTCAAGCCAGGAGGAGTTATGGTAATACTCCAACGCAGGAGATGCGTTTGTAAAGGTGAAGGCAACGTTGATCTTCAGCTTATAGTCCGCCTTATCTTCGCGGTCACGGCCGACACGGTCCGCAGAGAGATTCTGAATGGAGGTAAACTCCGTCCCTTTGGAAAGCTCGGCAACGTAGTCTGCGATGCCGTTGGGATAGAGATACTCCGTGGATTCAAATCGGGATCCGTGCTGCTGGCGGAAAACAAACTTAACGCCGGCATTGGCAACAGCCTGGCGGCGGAGGATATCATGGAAATAACTTTCGGGGATTACGATATCGGTAAAGACCTGTAAATCGGGACGCCAGTAGTGCGTAGTTCCCGTTTTCTTTCGGTCAGCAGGCTCCTTCATGAGCTTATTTGGCGCTTTGGTAACGTTAACGCCCTTCTTGAAATTTAGGGTATACTTCGTATTGTCGTAATAGGAGGTAACGGTCATAAACTCGGATGCATACTGCGTTGCGCAGGCACCGAGACCGTTCATGCCAAGGGAGAGTTCATAATCCTTGCCGCCCTGATTGTTGTACTTTCCGCCGGCATAGAGCTCACAGTAAATCAGCTCCCAGTTGTAGCACTTTTCCTTGGAGTTATAGTCTACAGGAACGCCACGGCCAAAGTCATCTACCTGCAGGGAGTTATCTTCGTAGTGTGTAACGATGATTTCATTTCCGTAGCCTTCACGGGCTTCGTCAACAGAGTTAGAAAGGATCTCAAAGAACGAATGTTCACAGCCGTCGATACCGTCCGAGCCAAAAATGACCGAGGGGCGCTTACGTACACGGTCGGCTCCCTTCAGGGAAACGATACTTTCGTCGCCGTAGGATTTTGACGTCTCGTTTGCCATGTGTTCCTCCAAATGTTGTGTTTTTATTCAGATCATTATACCATAATTAGTTTTTGTTTGCAATATGGGCATCGAATATAAAAACCGGAGCCGCACGTTTTATGCGCGGCTCCGAAACTGATATTATTGAATATCCGCGGGAAGATTACCGACATATGCGGCAGAATCGTTTCCGGAAGTAAAGATGCTCCGTGCAAGGCGGAGAATATCCTCGCAGGTCACGGCAGCATAATGCTCCAACGTTTTTTCGACATTGGGGAAGGTACCGTAAAGAAGCTCGCATCTGGCAAGCTGGCTCATGCGGGCACCGCTTCCTTCAAGGGAAATGAGCATGCCCGATTCCGTCTGATCGCGGGCGCGGTCAAGCTCTTCCCGGGTGACTCCGTCGGAAAGCAGCCGGTCGATCTCATCGCGGATCGCATTCTCAGTACGGTGAAGCAGTTCACAACTTGTAGCTGTATAGATATCGTAAAATCCTGCATCACTCAAGGCCGCTGGAACGCCGTATATCGAATAGCAAGCGCCCTCTTTCTCTCGAACTCTCTGGAAAAGACGGGAGGACATTCCGTCACCGAAAATCGTATTTAAAAGCCGAAGTGTAAATCGATCCGGAGACGCCGCAGTAATGGCCGGCCAGCGCAGGGCAATGTGTGCCTGCTCAATATCCTTTCGTTTCACCGAAAAAGCCGGTGTATACAATGTTTTGCGTGAAGAATTTACTTTTCCGGCAGGGAAGGCGGAAAACAGTCCGGCAATGTAATCGATATCGCTATTCGTAAAGTTACCGCATACGGATATGATCATATTTGATCCGGTGTAGTGTGAACGCATATAATCGCGCATGATCCCGGGGTCGATGCGGTTGAGCGCAGCTTTTGTGCCGAGGATCGGCCGTCCTGCGGGGGATCCTTTCAGAGAATCTATACTCAGCACCTCGGCCACCAGATCCTCCGGTGTGTCCTCGTACATGCTGATCTCTTCAAAAATCACACCGCGCTCGTTCTCGAGTTCATCCTCGCGGAGCGCTGGATTCAGGAGCATATTGCAGAGAAGTTCTGCTGCCGTACGGAGGTGCCGCGACAGACAGGTCGTATAAAAACAAGTGTTTTCTTTGGTCGTATATGCGTTTGCATTTCCGCCGATGCGGTCAAGGGCTGCCGCAAGATCTGCTGCGGGATGCTCAGTAGTTCCCTTAAAAACCATATGTTCAATAAAATGGGAAATGCCGGCAAGTCGTGCGGGTTCATGGCGGCTTCCGTTGCGCACCCATACGCCGATGCTCGCGGTATGGAAGTGAGGAATATCTTCACAAAGGATACAAAGCCGGTTTGGCAGCACTTTTTTTACATAACTCATCGGTGTTTACTCTCGCTTTCTTTTCATCTTTTACATTATAACCGAGTCAGGCCCTGCCTTCAATCATTTTTTTATATTTCACGACCTTCCCCTGAACAATGGCATAGAATATGAGGACGGGAGGTGGAATTGGTTTGAATACGATTTTGATCATAATCCGGTCTGCGACTGTCGGGATGCAGATCCGGGATGCACTGCGGCACGGCGGAATATCCGCACGGCTCGTGCGCGTTCCGCGGGAATATACCGACGGCAGCTGTACGCAGGCAGTGGAAATTTCAAGCATTGATAAAGGCACTGCGGAATTCATTCTGAGAAGGGCCGGGATCCACGACTTCCGTTTCCGCTAAAGAGGGTGAATTGAATGATATATCTTGATTCTGCCGCCACCACGTTTCAAAAGCCCGCATCAGTTCTGCGCTCCGTTTACAATGCAATGCTTGAGACTGCATCACCGGCAAGAGGAGGATATCCGCAATCGGAAAAAGCCGGCGAGATCATCTTTGAGGCCCGTCGAGAGATTAAGGAGCTCTTTGGCCTATCGGATGAACGGCACGTGATATTCACAAAAAATGCAACTGAAGCACTAAATATCGCAATTCAAGGCTTTACTCGGCCGGGAGATGAGGTCGTCATCTCATGTCTTGAGCATAACGCTGTTGTACGACCGCTTGAGACCGGTCGCCGCATCTGGAAAATTGCGCCGTTTCGGGCTGATCGGCCAGAAACGGCGGTCGAAAGCTTTGACCGTCTTCTGAATCGCAGGACAAAACTTGCGGTATGTACGCTCGTATCCAACGTATTCGGCTCGATCCTGCCGTGCGGTGAGATCGGACTAACCTGCAGAAAGCGTGGGATCCCTTTCGTTGTAGATGCCTCACAGGCAGCAGGGTGCCTTGATTTTACCCCTGAATCACTTTGTGCAGACGCGGTATGTATGCCGGGGCATAAAAGCTTATACGGACCACCGGGAACCGGACTGATGCTCATGGCAGGTCATAATCTGCCGCGCAGTCTCATACAGGGCGGTACGGGAACGGTATCGGCAGAGCTCCGACAGCCTGGAGATCTGCCGGAGCTTTATGAAAGTGGAACGCCGAACACACCTGGCATCGCGGGGCTTCTGGAGGGCATTCGTTTTGTAAAAAGAGAAACACCGCATAAGATCCTTCGGCACGATCGAATGCTGATAAACAGACTGATCCCGCAAATTGTTGACGTATACGATTTTCCGGGCCTTGCCGATGAATGTAACCGAACAGGTGTGCTTGCCATCATCCCTAAAAACAACTCTATAGACAAGGTAGAGGAGATGCTGATCCGTGCACAGATTTGTGTCCGCACCGGACTGCAGTGCGCACCGCTCGCGCATAAAACGCAAGGCACGTTCAATACGGGTGTGATCCGGATCAGCACCTCTGTTTTCAATACGGAAGATGAGATCGATGAAACCGCACGGGTACTTCGTCACGCGGCAGGAGAGATATAAGAAAAGTTTTAAATTCCATGCCGTTTCCTGTTTCATTTCTCTTTAATCTGTGTTATCATATTAGAGAGTATATATACAGGAGGAAAGGTATGGAATTTCTAAACACATTACGCAACGCCTTTGTTACCTTCAGGATACAGGATATCATCGATATTTTGATCGTTGCTTACCTGTTTTATAAACTTCTGTTCATTTTTAAAAATACCAGCGGTATTCAGATCCTTTGGGGCATCGTGCTCATCATGATCGTCAGCCAGATCTCCGGCTGGCTGGAACTCCACCTGCTCAATTACATATTTTCCGGCGCACTGCAGATTGGAATCATTGCCATTGTTATTGTTTTCCAGCCGGAGCTTCGAAGTATGCTGGAACGCATAGGCCGAAAAGGTTTCCATATACAGACCTATCTTGGAAAACAGGACAAAAGCGGCACGGCCGACCTGATCCAGGCTGCGGGCCTGATCTCCGAGGCCTGCGCGCACATGTCCCGCGAGAAAACCGGCGCTCTCATCGTGATCCAGCAGCATTCCCAGCTTGGCGATATCGTCAACACCGGTACGGTTTTGAATGCCGATGTTTCCGCATCCCTTCTGGAGAATATCTTTTTCCATAATTCTCCCTTACACGACGGAGCCGTTGTCATCTCCGGCCGCAAAATCATTGCAGCCGGCTGCGTGCTTCCCCTTTCCAAAAACGACATGCTTTCTAAGGAGCTCGGCACCCGGCACCGCGCCGGCATCGGCATTACGGAGCAGACGGATGCCATCAGTGTTATCGTATCCGAAGAGACCGGATCTATTTCGGTGGCAGAGGGCGGTATGCTGAAACGCCACCTGAATGCGGAAACGCTGACGCGAATCCTTGAAAAAGCTTTAACTCCGAACAATATCGAAATAAAGAATAAGAAATTCTCCCTGGATATGCTCCGAAAGGGGGATAGAAAAGATGCGTAATTTTTTTAAAAAGCACGATATGCTTCTGCGGCTGCTGTCCATTCTCTTTGCAGTGGCCTGCTGGTTCTTTGT
Source organism: Clostridia bacterium (assembly GCA_017556885.1). Classification (GTDB taxonomy): domain Bacteria; phylum Bacillota; class Clostridia; order Oscillospirales; family QAMX01; genus RGIG1911. The sequence goes on from JAFYLV010000131.1 coordinate 12,028, forward strand.
CATGGGTGTCAATGACCCCGAGATTGAGATGACCGTCCGCCGCGTTCCTCTGAATTTTACGGGTGAATACACTCTGCAGGAAAATTACAATATGCAGATCATCTCCGGTCGCGTTGCTACGGTCAATGTTCGTGTCCGTGGCTCCCGCAGCGATCTTCTTCGGTTGAAGAAAACGGATATTACCGCGTATGTGGACGTTGCCGGTATCGAGGAAGCCGGTAATCATAACATCGACTGTACCGTACGGCTCCCCAACAGTAATCTGCAGCTTGCAAACAAGGATCAGCTCTATTTAAATCTTTTCATCGACTCCATAGTCGAAGTTGAGGTACCGGTCATCGCGGAGATCACCGGCAACGCAGCCGACGGATGCTCTCTTGGTGCGGCAAAGCTTTCGCCCTCCACGGTGTTGATCTCCGGACCCTCTTCGGAGCTGCGTAATCTTTCCCACGCCCAGGTCGTCATTAAAACCGGGGTTATTTCCGAAAGCTTCTTCGGTGAATACAGTTATAAGCTGATCAACCTTGACGGAGATGAGTTCAGCTCATCCTATATCCGTAAAAAAACGGATAAGATCTCTGCTACTGTGCCCGTTCACATTCAGAAAACAGTTCCTCTGACCGTTTCTCTGCACGAATTCGGCTCACTTACCGCTGAGAATGTTGCCGTCGATATCGTACCTAAAGAGATCACATTGGCAGGTGAGCGCTCTGCGCTCGAATCCCTCGACTCGCTCTCCGTTGCCACTGTCACTCTGTCTGATGTTTCCGATGCCGGCTACAAAGCAACCGTTCAGCTCACCATCCCCGAAGGCATTGTGAATGTTTCTGATATCTCTGCGGCGGACGTCCGTGTCACTCTTAAAGATGTCGTCAGCAAATCCTTTACAGTGACCCGTATCAAAGTTATCAATACGCCGCAGGGAAAGAATGTGACTCTGCTTGAAAAAGAAAAGCAGATCACCCTGCGCGGCAACGAAGCTTTTCTGTCTCAGTTGAAAGACACGGATATCTGCCTCGTCCTTGATATGGCAACTGTTTCCAACACGAATGGCAAGAAGAAAGTCACCGCCCAAGTCACCGTGGATGATACCTCCGGCGGATTCATCCCGGGTAGCGCATATAAGATCGCCGTACGTCTGGAAAACAAATGATCCTGACCGTTTCTAATATTTACTCCACTCTGGATGCAAATTCCGAGGAGATCATTACAATTGCGCGGCGTAAGGCAAAGCTGGCACCCACTGTATCCGGAAGCATTTCACGCAGGTCTGTGGATGCGCGGCGAGGTAGAGTCGGCTTTGTCTGGTCCGTTTCCTTTGCTTTGGATGACAGAGAAAAGGTAACATCCGGGCAGGATATCCGCGTAACTACGGAAGAAGTCATTGATTACTCACACGGCCGCAGGCAATGTAACCTGCGGCCTGTTGTCGTTGGTTTCGGCCCGGCAGGTATGTTTGCTGCGCTGACCCTTGCAGAGGCCGGATTCCGCCCCGTTGTGTTGGAGCGCGGTGCCGCAATCGAAGAGAGGGACTGCGATGTATCCCATTTTTTTGAAAGCGGAATTTTAAATCCAGAGTCCAATATCCAGTTCGGTGAGGGCGGAGCCGGCACGTATTCCGACGGTAAACTCAATACCGGTGTCAACAGTCCTCTTTGTCACGAGGTTTTACGTCAGCTTGTGCGATTTGGTGCGGATCCGGATATTCGGATCGCCGCAAAGCCGCATATCGGTACTGACGCGCTGAAGGATGTGGTCATCCGTCTTCGCAAACATATCCAAGCCCTTGGCGGAGAAATCCATTTTAACACAAAGCTGACCGGCCTTCGCGTTCAATCCGGAAAACTCAAGGCTGTTTGCACGAATTCCGGGGATATTCCTGCTGAACAATGTATCCTTGCCATCGGTCATAGTGCCCGGGATACCTTCCGCTATCTACGGGATACCGGAATCTACATGGAGCAGAAGCTTTTTTCCATGGGCGTGCGCATCGAACATCTGCAGACGGACATTGACGAAGCCTTGTACGGCAAATATGCAGGGCATCCGGCTCTCGGTCCTGCCGATTACAAGCTTTGGGACCGAAGCGGAGAACGCGGCGTTTATTCCTTCTGTATGTGCCCTGGCGGCACGGTTGTTGCCGCGGCTTCCATGGAAGGCGGTGTGGTCACAAACGGCATGAGCGACAGTAAGCGCTCGGGAAGAAACGCAAATGCCGCCCTCGTAGTTGAGATACTTCCGCAGGATTTCAGCAGTGACGATCCTCTGGCAGGACTTTGCCTTCAGGAGCAGGTTGAGCGCGCCGCCTTTTCTGCGGCCGGCGGTCGTTATGCCGCGCCGGTATGCCGTCTGTCCGATTTTATGGACGGCCGACTCCGGTCGGACGGCCCGGGCAGAGTTCTTCCTACATATCCCGCAGGTGTATCGTGGCAGGAGGTTTCGCCTTTCTTTTTGCCGGGTGCTGCCGATGCACTCCGAGCATCCATGCCGCGTTTTGCGCACCGCATTCGCGGCTTTGACACTCCGGATGCTCTGCTTACCGCCCCGGAAACAAGAACATCGTCACCCGTACGTATTCTGCGCGGAGAGGATCTCTATTCACCTTCCGTTGAAGGCCTCATACCCTGCGGAGAAGGCGCAGGATACGCCGGCGGAATCACCAGTGCCGCTGCTGACGGCCTGCGTTGCGCCCTTCGCATCCTGCGGGAATTTGCCCCGACGAAAGGAGAATAACGCATCATGAACGGAATCGGTACAGTTATCTCACTTCGTCCCGGCGAAGCCGAGGTCGAAGTCAAACGCGAATCAGCCTGCGGCATGATGCACGAAGGCGGCTGCGGTGAATGCCACGGATGCGATTCTGCCCTTCGTGAGATCCGCACCTTTATGACAGATCCTATCGGCGTTAAGATCGGTGACCGGGTCGAGTTTTTCTCTCCCTCCCGCAACATTCTTCTGCTATCTGTGCTCGTGTTTGCGGTACCTTTGCTTCTTATGATTGCCGTATATTTTATCGCTTCATCGTTTTTGATCGAGGCATGGTCTGTTGTCGTTTCCCTTGGAGCGGCGGTACTTTGGTTTATTCTTTTGAAAATCATTGATAAGCCCCTTGGCGCATATGCAAAATGCGAAATTCTACGTGTAGTATATTGCGCAGAAAATATGGATAACGATTAGAAGATGCCCTGCAGTTCGAAAACTGCAGGGCTTCTGTTTTTTCTCGTTTATTTCCAAAGGATCTCTGTTACCTCGCGCAGGCCGTCAAGTTCTGTATAGGTAACCTCGACGGAATCTCCTGCGGCGAGAAATGCCAGCCTGTCATTGACTGTAATGGATGCAAAGTAGATAGCCTCGTCGCCCGCAAGCTTGAAGTAATATCCTGTTGTTCCGGAGATTACAACAGGGGAGAGGACCGAAACCGAACCGGCAGCGGTAGTCTCTGCCGAACTGCCGATATCCGCCTCAACATCTGCGGATTTGAGCTTCTCTACATAATTCTTCTGTGCCTCGGCTACAGTAACACCCGTTGCAACGATCTGATACTGTTCAACGTCGACAAAGGCATACATCTTCACAAGCTCAGCGTTATCTTTCAGGCTGAGGAAGTAGGTCGGACGGCCGGCGATATTGAGCAGGATGGGGAATGTCGCCTTATACTTCAGGTTCTGTACCTGACCCTCGGCGGAGCTCATGGCTGAATACTCCTCAGCACCGGGTACGGTATAGAATTTGGTTTCCTTCGTGCGGAGATTCACGAGCACGAAACCGATGTTGGATTCATCGCTCAGAACACTCGTAAGACCGGTGTAGAGATAGACATCGTCCTCCAGCGCAAGGTAATTATAACCCTCCGTCGTTGCAAGTACACCGCGTTGGCCGAAGATGGAGTTGATAAAGCCGGATCCGTAAAGTCCGTAATAATTTAAATGCTGGACAACGAGCTCAGAGATACACACCTGATCGACCCAGGAGGGAATTTCATCAAAGGCATAATACCGGGACTCGCCGGTAACTGCATTGACAAGCACCGCGCCGTCAATGTTTTTTCCGCTCCAGAGCATGATTTCGTAGTTGATCGTCGGCGCGACCCAGTAGGGGACACCGTTATCATCGATTTCAAACGAAATCTCATCAAAGATTCTGGTGGGATAGTTAAAACGGAGATATCTGTCAATATTCCGCATAAAGTAATCGCCGCGGGAATATTTAATTCCCTGATCCAGACGAACCAGATCCGTTTCCTGCGTAACAAGATTTACCGTAATATATGCGGGAATTCCGTCGCGCATATTATACAGCCAGCGGATGGGATCTGCATACACAAGAGGGGTCACACGGGTGGGAACACCTTTATAGTTGATCTGCGTATAATCGGATTCGATCTCAAACTGAGAGATCATATCGGAGATCTCGCCGAGCTTACGGCTTCCGAGGCGGTTTGCGGTTGCCCGGTCAACTACGGGGATGGAATTCATACCGATCTCGGCAACATCCTCAGTAAAATCGCCCTCCGTTACATTGATAAGATCGTGATATGCGCTTGCATTGAAGATGGGCGCGCCGATGCATGTGATCACAAAGGATACGACCACCAAAGCGATGCAAATGCCGAGCAGAAAGGTAAATGCGCGGGGGGCTTCGATCACGGGACCGGTATAGGAGTTTTTTCTGATCTTCATTTCAAAATACTGAAATGTAGATTTTGAATCCGGCGCAAAGTTCAGAAGTGCTGCAATCACGATTGCCGCAATCAGCCAGAAGCGGAATTCGGAGCTTGCAAAATTGATGGCAGGCAGTGCAAACCAGAAGATAAGAAACCAGATCGCAAGGGTCAGCAGTGCGCGCAAAAGAATGGAAAACGGTGAACGTTTTATCATGATGTATTTCCTCAAAATCTAAAATCAGTCTTCGATCACGCTGCCGTCGGGGTTGAAGAGAGGCAGTTTTTCAAGGAAAATAATATCCTTGCGGTCAGCGGCTTCACCCTCTGCAAGGATTGCCATGCGGCCGCAAATCTCAGCGCCGGCAAGCTCGCAAAGTTTTTCCATCGCAAGGAGAGAATCACCGGTCGAAATAACGTCGTCGACAATCAGTACGCGCTTGCCGCGGAGCTTTTCAGCATCCTCACGACCGAGATAGAGGTGCTGCTCGCGTGCCGTGGTAATGGAATTGACCGTGGCAACATAGGGATCCGTCATATATACCTTTGACCCTTTACGCGCAACAAAGTACTCTTTCGCGCCGCTCTGACGTGCCATCTCATGAATGAGGGGTATACTTTTGGCCTCGGAGGTCAGAAGATAATCGTATTCGGGTGCAATTTTAAGAAGGGCATCTGCGCAGGCAACGGTTAGCTCAGCGTCACCAAGGATGATAAACGCGCCAATCGAAAGGTTATCGTTCACGGGGCAGATCGGAAGGTCTCGCTGCAGACCCGCAATATTCATGGTATGCGTAAGCTTCATGTGGTCATTCCTCCATTAACTACTTCTAGATTACAATATATAGTATATACCCTTTCCGGAAAAAGTCAATGTCATTCGTAGCAGGAGGTCGATCCGTAGGGATAAATTCAAAAAAGCAATGTGCATTTTTATCGCATTCGGGCTTGTCTTTAACGGATAAGAATGTTATAATCTCTATAAGCAATTTCGTGCAGATTTTCATATCTGCAATATACTTGAATCGAGGTAATCCCGATATGGATAAGGTTCAGATTTTCCCCGCAAGTTATGACTTTGCCGGCGCAAAGTGGATCGGTCGCACCGCCGGAGAATGCCCCTGCCGCGATGCTCTGGACAGGGGAGAGGTCTTTGGTCCCCTAGCCCGTGAAGGCGTTGAAAAAGGTCTCCCGAAATGCAATTCCCAGTATTTCCGCCGTGAGATCGAGATCACAAAGCACGTCGATTCCGCTATCGTCAGAACGGTCGGTCTCGGCTTTTATGAGATGTATATCAACGGCAAGAAGGTTGGCGACAAGCTGCTGACGCCCTATACAACCGAGTTCTCCAAGAAGATCCTTTACGATGTTTATGACGTAACGGATATGCTCGTTCCCGGAAAAAATACCATTGCCTATGAGCTTGGCGGCGGTTGGTTTGCCCCCGACCCCGAATTTTCCGACTGGCGGTTCTTCTTCTACGGAAACCAGCGGCTTATCCTTTCCATGGATCTGAATTACTACGACGGAACTACCGAGAAAGTCGTCAGTGACGAGAATTTCCGTCTGCATTACGGCCCCGTTACCTTCATGAGCATCTTTGCCGGTGAGAAATACGATGCCCGCCTTGAGCTTCCCGGCTGGAATAAGAACGGTTTTGACGATTCTGCCTGGGCAAATGTTGTCGAGGTCGAAGCCCCCGGCGGAACGATGTTTGAAAATATTTATCCGCCC